>JAEWPN010000194.1 GCA_023399455.1 Bacillota bacterium | reverse complement strand
CATAATATTATAAACATTGGCGGCTCAGACTTAAAAATGTTCAGCATCTTTGCTCCGGCTTTACATTCCTACAATACTGTTTTCAGAACAACGCAGGAATGGTTTGATTACTATGAATATGATTAATTTTTTCCCATTCCCAGTTGGCGCTTTTCTTTTCTAAGGAAATAAACAAGTTTCCAAATCCGTCCGAGAGAATAGTATAGCATTGAGATAACTCTCTTACTTGATTCCTAAATCTAGTAACTGCAAGCACAACGTAATTGTTATTGTTTCATTATAACCTCTATAGAAAAGGCGGCGCATAAAATGTTCCTGCATTGCGCTGCTTTTCATATGGGTTACGCCCACCCGGGAGTGGGCGCAGGCATTTAATCTTACCACAATTTCTGTTTCCATCGCATTACGTATTCCTATATGCCAAAAAGCCGGTAGAGATTGCTCTCTATCGGCTCTTTTAAATCAACGTAACTTCAGCTATTATCATTCCTTAAATATTTTTATCACCAGCAAGTTCCTGTATAATTGTTCAGGTAAATGATGTATAATCTTTTTATAGAAGAAAGGAAAAACATTATGTTTAATAAAAATAAAAATGATATACCTGAAGGAGTATGTATCGGTATCAGCCTGGGCCTGATATTCGGATTACTGTTTAACAATTTGGCACTCGGACTTTTGTTTGGCACCTCATTAGGCTTACTCGGTGATCGAATAAAATCACGAAAGAAATAATATTTTACCTGATTTCCAACCTCTTATGATCCATCGTTAACTTTCAGCTTTGGCGGATAGCCTGTCCGCAAATATCACGTTAATTTTTAAACCAGTGCCACACCCTTACGGCAGACAGCAGAATATAAGGACTGTCTGCCGTAAAGGGAACTATTCCTCCACGCCAATGTCTGTCAGGTAAGTCCAAAGTACCGAAGCAGCCCTAAGTAAATACCATAAGCAAATCCGTATTGGTTATTACGCAACTTTTCCGCATCCGAGGGATTGCCTAAATATCCCAGTTCAACAAGATTTGCCGGCATATTCGTATTTCTTAAAACATATAAGGAGGGGTTTTCCCTGATTCCATTATTTCTCGTTCCGGTTACCTGAGTTACTCCATACATGATCTGCTCTGCCAGCCATTGAGACTGAGTGCCGTATTGATAAATGTACACTTCTGTCCCGTTGTAGGCCGGATTGGGATTATAATTGGCGTGAATGCTGATAAAATAGTCTGCGGGCCACGCATTGGCCAAGCGGACTCTCTCTGCCAGGCTAGTGGTATTATCTGTCCCCAATACAGTATTCGGTTCCGGTCTGGACACCCGTGCCTCGAACCTCGGATCATTGTTCAGCAGGCTCTGCAAATACAGCCCCACCTGATAATTTATTTCCGATTCGGTTAAGCCATTTGCTTCCGCACCGCTGTTAAAATATCCGCTGGGGTTATGTCCCTGATCAATAAATATTCTAATAGCCATATCAGCATTTCCTTTCCTTATTAGCTATTATAAATATATTCCAGTTTCTACTGATTGCTACATTTCCCGGTATTTTTTATAATTCCGGGAAGGCTCTCTCGATTAAATCTTCTATTTTCATATTCAATAATCCAATCACAGGCGACTCGCCCGATCATAATCCATTCGGTGTCATTCCAACGATATGTGCATATATTAATTTAACTACTAATCTATGGTCTTATCATGCAATATGTTTATCGAAAGTCTTTCGAAGATACTATGTATTATGGCGATATACCTGTACTGTCTTACAAAATATATTATCCATGCATTGTATCCAACTCAGCATCTGTAAAAAATATAAATAATTTCTTTTACTACGAAGCAAAAAACAGTGAGGATTATTGTCGTATAGTACTATACCAAATGGCCCAGGAAAATGCCCAGAATACCGAAGGGTTTCCTTTCAATAACTATGAATTTATAGTTGATTTCACAGTAACATATAATAAGTGCTGTATTATCAGTCTTTATATGGACACTTACACTTATACCGGCGGTGCACACGGCAACACGATACGCAGATCAAATACATGGAATCTCAGAACCGGGATTTTAATGCAGCTTGGTGATGTATATCCCCTCACACCAAATTCATTACTTAATCTTCAGGAAAGTATTCAAAAACAAATATCAGAAAGACTCCATGAAAACCCGGGCATATACTTTGATAATTACAGATTTCTATTAAGAGATTATTTTAATGCAAGTAATTTCTATTTACATCCCTCGTATGGTACTATTTATTATCAGCAGTATGATATTGCTCCATATTCAACTGGTATACCGGAATTTAGTTTTCCCACATGTAATGTTTGTTGAACGTCTTAGTTTTTCTAAGACGTTTATTATTTTGGCATGCCGATCTTTCGTACACGCTTACATGATCTACCTCTGATTAAGGACAATCCGTTAATTAAGGAATATTTAAAATTAATATGCGTGTTTATCGGCAGAATCGACATTTTTGTATACTTTGTGTAACTTTCGGAACAAATATATTCTTACCAATAATAACGAAAAGGCGGCATAAACAGCCGCCTTCTTTATGTTTTTGTATATATGTCTTTCCAAATAATATCAACAACCCCTTCCATAAGCCGATATACTGAGCTATCCCCCGCGCTGCACCTACTTAATATATCATTCTTCCACTTCGAAAAATCCTCTGGATTGATTGTTTTGCATTCATTTTCCGCCGCTAATACATACTTTACTAATTCTTCGCACACTTCCTCTTTAGTCATCCGTAACGCCCTCCATAAATAATCGAACACATGTTTGTTAAATCTCATTATAGAACATATGTTCTTATTTTTCAACCACAAGATATAGTACAATGAAAAACACATCGTACTACTCTTCTTCACAATCCACCATTTTTTCTATCCCCACGTTAAGCGCACAGCGCAGCTTGCAAATTGTTAATAACGACGGTGTTACGCCCTCGTTTTCAATCCTGCTGATAGCGCTGGCGCTTACGCCCGATAATTTTGCAAGCCCCCTGACTGATATATTATTTTCCAATCTCAATTCGCGCAAATTGATTTTCATGTAGATACCTCCATGCGAAGTATTATCTACATTTAATCGTTAATTATTATTGTAGTCAGAAAGTGTTGCATAGGGGCAACATGCATCGAACGTCGGAAAATTCTTCCTAAACGTTGAATGGATTGTTCTCGTTGCTTAACGGCTCGCATTGTGTTATAAATATCCATATACCACATAGGAGGGCTTATGGATTTTCGAAAAACAACTTTATCAATTAGCAACCACACAAAAAGATGCTTATGCCAAGGCTTTGGCAAATTTTATATTCCGGGAAGTTATCGAGGATGCACACTCTAAGTATGACATATCCCAAGGGGATATGAGAATTATGTGCAAGAATGCGGTAGATAGGGCCGCTTTGTTTTTATCTATACAGAATACGGAATTATACAAGGCCTTTGTCGTATATGCCGTTCCAGGGATTGAGTGGGATGATGTTGATATGGAGAACGAATTCGGGAAGAAATTTATTGAGACGCTGGAGGGCGTGGCGAAAGATATTTGATATAAGAAAAGCGCCCATCCGTAGACGAGCACTCTCCACACGTAAAAGGGGAATTTTACAAAGGCCAGTATAGCACTTGGTTTCAGGTGAGGCAATGGGAATTATGTACTAGGTAATAGAAAAGGCGGCTGTGGGGCCGCCCTTTAAATCTTTTGTTGTTATTTGTCTCGTTCAAATTTTATCAAGTAAACTTTATAACATTTATATATTGTGAGTCTTAACATACTCAAACCTAGAATATCCATTTCCACAATCTACTGGGAAAAATGGGGCATATGTTTCAGAGTTTTGCGACTTACCCAGTCTGTCGTGATATGGTATGCCAAGGCTTTTATCAGCTAAATTTTTCCTGGAGACTTTTTTAGCTTGATTAACAACTTTAAACATAGATATCACCTCCATTTAATTAGATTTTACCACGTTTTAAATATCCCTGCAACTAATTTATATGCTTCTAATAATTCTAAACTCTTAGAATTCGGCAAACTACCATTTATTAATTTCCCATTTTCTAAATTTTTCTTTACTTTTTTAACATTATACTTATTATTCCCATCTTTTGATAATATAATATAATCTTCATGTGTACGTTTATCGTTTAGCATTGACCAGGCTAATTCATCATTTATAGTAGTCGGTCTCCAATCCAAATTTTCATTAATATTAGATAGCTGGTTTATCATATCTAAAACAGTATCATACCTATCATCAGGATCTACACTTATTGATTTATTAATAATTTTCTGCAATTTCGATGGTATGTGTGGTAAATAAAATTTTCTATTTGGTAACTTACCATTAATTATATCATTTACATAATTAGCTGATTCCTGAAATTGATTACAGAAAATATCATTTCCATTACATAATCTATATAATGTGACTCCTGCTTGATATATGTCCGATTTGTTTGTCAATTTTATATTTTTAAAATGTTCAGGCGGTTTATGCGCTGTATACATCATGTCCGGTGTAGCTGTTCCATCAGTTTTTGTATATTTAGCTAGTCCAAAATCCGTTAAAACAGCCTTGCCATTATCGTCAATTAAAATATTTGTTGGTTTTATGTCAAAATGTATCAAATCATTTGTATGTACATAATGCAATCCGCTTAAAAATTCAAGAGCGAATTTTAATACTTCTCTTACTGTAAGAAATTTGGAATCTATAAGTGCATTAAGCGAACCATTTTTGTATTTAGGCATACTTATATACACATTATCCTCATCATAGCTTGCATATTGTATCTCGACTATATTTGGATGTTTATTTGCATACAATATTTTAGATTCTGCAAATAAATTATTTATATAATCGCTACCATATTGATTATATGCTTTTTCGTTACTTATTACCTTAACAATAAAATCTTTTCCCAGTTGATTATCACAGTATGAGTATACGGATGAATTTTTTCCTTCATTATTTAAAGGTTGTAATGTGCTCAAGTCAATCGAAGTTGTAATATCAAACATAATCCACCTACAAAGTACTCGCCGCTAAAGCGCATACAATACTTTCCCTTTCTTCTTTTGCGTAGCTATTCCAATCTTCAATTCTATATATATTAGCATCGCCTTCTACGCATGATTTGATATCTTTTATTTTTAAAAAGCAACTGATCTGTGACAATTTCCCGGAAAAATATTTCTCGATTGAGCAATTGGAAATTAATTCTTGTATTACGCCTTCAAGATATGCTCTTTTTATTATAGGCTCTAATCTTCCGCTTCGAGCGTTATCCTCCATTCTGCGGAGTCCAGCATGGATTACTTGATATTCTTTTATTACTGAAAACAATGTAGTTCTGATAAAACTTAATTGGTCCGGCACATCCATAGACACTGGTACTATTATTTTTTCTGTTGTAATGATTGAGAAGTTCTCATTTTCCACCTTTACAATAGAAAAAAATATTGTTTTAGGCGTCACGCGAATTCCTATACAATTCAATTTTTCATTCCCCTATCATAAGTATTATAATTTAACATTATATACCAAAAACAGATGTTTTTCTACACTCAATTCATGTAATTTATGATTTTATCTAGTCTCTTATATATTTTGCTTTACTTTTGGATGGCAAAGTGCAATAAAAAAGCCCCAAACCATGAAAAATCACAGCTTAGGGCCTCCCACTTACTCTTCCACATTATAAAGTTTCAAAAGAGATATTATTCCCATACTCCCTAACCGTTTGATAAACCTCTCCGCATTGTTCCGGCTCCTGTAGGCTCCAAGTTGCACCACCCATAGCTTCCCATCCGGTGCAAGTTCATCTTCTACCGCATCAAACCGTGTCAGTTCATATTTCTCTATGTAATCATTAACGAGAGATTCCGCATAGGTCAACGATGTGGCATATCCTAAATCCTGCAAATACTGACAAACAAGCACGTACTCTTCACAGCCGATTATGGGTCCGTATCGCAAGGTTTTTCCACCGTCCGCACTTCTTTCAGCTATGTATGTGTTGTGGTCTAAAATCGACTCTTTCCAACTTCCGTATGCTCTCCATTCAGTGTCGTTTACGGTGTAATAGCTTCCATCCGGACGTTGCTCTGTAGCAATCTTGATATAGGTCTTGCCTGTCCAGCCGTTTTTCTTGATGCCGAACAAGGCATTAGCATTCTGAGCAAGTTCCGAAGTTCCCCTCGCGGATTCCTTTATCGCCTGAGCCACTACAACCGAAGGAAGCATAATCTTACGGTCAATCCAATCCTGCCGCGCAATTTCTCCCACGTACTCCACAAATTCTTCAAATGGCATATTGTGATTTTCTTCCGGTACATCCTCTGGAGTTACTGCATAATTATAGATGGCATTAAAAATAGCTTGAGCAATGGTATCCGCACCACCGATACTGTTGTATAGGTCTACATCCTCTTTATTATCACAAAAGCAGACTTCTATCAGCATCGATTTATCCTTCGTTCTCTTAATGACATACAGTCCGCTACCAGCCTTTACCCCACGGTTTTTGAAGCCATAGGACGCGATATTATTGCATACATCAAGCGCATCCTGGTACTGCCTACCCTCATAGGTATAGACTTCTACCCCTTGTCCGGTATGCGCCGAGGAAGCGTTAAAGTGGATACTGATAAACCAGTCCAAATCCTCACGATTTGCCAGCGCAACGGCTGCAGCAAGGTATTCCGCTTGTGTGTTGGCAGTATCAATAGTACAATCCACCACACTCACGCCCGCAGCACGTAATTTCTCCATAAGGGCATGACCGACAAGTCTTGTATGCTCCGACTCTTTTATAAGGCCTACAGCGCCATATCCGGCACCGCTTACGGTATGCCCGCAGTTAATTCCTATTGTCATAACGCATTCTCCTTTAAACTACTTCCCAGTCCTCAGAAAGCACATCTGTCTGAGAGGCAAGCCACGGCACAACGTTGCCTTGAGCCGTTTTCATTGCGATATAGGCCCCGTATTCGACTTTCCCATCCTCGTCGGCTATACTGTCTCCGATGGGAGTTGATGATGGATATTTATTCGCGGGAACATAATATAAAAACATTCCTTTGCCATTCCAACCGTGGCGCGCTACTTTCTGTCCCGCTTTTAATTCTTCTATTGCTTTTCCAAAATTCATAATTAATCCTCCTTCAGCTCAGGTAATCCCGCTGTCGAGGTCAGCAAAGATAAGATTCCGGCCAGCGCCGAAGCGGATGCCACCACTACCCAATTTACCTCGGACATGATAGCCGCCGTGCCAATAGTTGCCACTGCTGTCTGTGCTACTGTTTTCAGTGCTCTGATTCCTGCTGCTTTTAACCATGTTACAAATTCTTGATTTTTCATACTCTTTCTCCTTATGATTAAATGATTGTTAATATTGCCGCTAAAAAAGCCCCCACAATGCCACCCACGAGAGCGGTAATGACAGCGTTTTTTACTTGCTTGTTGGTTTCGGATGGTACTTTCTCCAACGCTTCCAGCCTTGCTCCTTGTTTCTTCTGCTCCTCAAGCATGTTCTCCATGTTGACCGCCATTTTATTAACCGATATGACAAGGTCCTGTATTGCCTTGCCTTGCACTTCTAAGCTATGTACCCGATGCTTTAATGACTTTATTTCATGCTCGTGAGCTTCGAATTTTACCGCAACTTCTGTTTCCATACATTTCCCCCCGGGTTATTCTTTATTTGGATAATCATATCCGGTAATTTCCTTATACTCCTCTTCGGTTATCCACCGCCCGACTGCATTAAACACCTGGTTGATGTCCCATAACCCGCGATCATAATAGTCTTTTACTTTTTCATAATTCGTCGAATGTTCTGCTGTTTTTGCTTTTGCCATCTCATACCTCCGTCATCATTAAAATGTAGTCAATATCCGCAGAGTTCTGCTCAGTCTGCGCCGTTACGTTGTCCAGGTTCTTTTCCATGTCTGTTTTCTCCCTTAAGTTGAAATATGTAAGTATCGTTCCGTCAGAATTGGCGGTTGATGTCTCGGACACCAATATGAGGTCCGTATAATTACCAACCGTAAGCCCATCGCCGTTCTTCACTTGCACTACCGCAAGGTTATCTGGTGTAAGCTTATCCCATGTGGCAACCATAGCCGCCTTATCCGCAGACAGCGCGCCGATAGCGCTAAGACTCGCGCCAGTTTCCAGTTCGATTTCTGTGAGGTCTTTTAATATCAGCTTATCTTTGCTCATAGTTTGCTCCTTTCTTTATTTTCCAATAGCCAAATATCTCACAATCACGTTGTCATACTGCGCCGCTGAATTGTTGTAAACATATAACACCCCTTGCATATTGCTAATGGACAGCGTGTTCGGTATCGAGGAATGAAGTACGGGTATTAAAACACTAATATTCGTCCACCCAAATGCGCTCAGTATCGTACTGGTCAAGTCTAGGCTGCTGATAGTATTCGGCAGACAATTTATAGTAGTTGCGCCAGTGCGAATTACGTTAGAGCTCTGTGGCATTCTATTGTTTATGTCCGTTATCGCTGTTCCGTTAGTTGTAATCTTATCATCCAGCGCCTTACCCTGTACCGCGTCCAATGCTGTTCCTGCTTCGGTAGCGAGGAGATTGTTGGTAAGTCCAAAGTGGATGGAAAGATTTGCCGCATGGGCTAAAAAGTCAGCGATTACCTTTGCGACCTTGCCGAAGAAAGTTTTCTTATTCTCGGTTCCCGTCACTGCTTCTAAAGTTGTCTGCGGTGTGAAGTCGGAAGGTATGGACATCTTTCCGAACTCGTCAATATTCAGTTCTCCTAGATTTCCTTTTACAAGACCGGCGATATCATAGTCCGCTATACCAACGCCAGCGGCTGCCTCTGCAATTCTCGCCCACTCCTCTGCGTCTATTGCGCTTTGAGCCGCGTCACTGGCACTCTGCGCCGCGTCGTTTGCGTGTTGCTGTGCTAATGCCTCAAACGCTTCTACCGCTGTTTGTATATCTTCGCATGTAGCTAGTATCTGCTGTATTTGCAGCATATCTTCCTCAAACGACTCATACGTAGCCATTCGGTATACTATTCCGGGAGCGAAGCACATGCGGACATATCGGGTATCTGTAGACACCGCCCATTCCCCGGTAATCATTTTATCGCCGTCATATTTCGATTCCGGGCCGAACCGTACTTGTAATGCCATAAGTTCCACCTACTTTCCTTCGATAATTCCTTGCGCAAATTCTTCAAGTTTTGCCACGCTTTCCAGTACTTCATCTGATACAATAATACGATTAGCTTGATTATTTTCTGATATCAATTCTCCTTCTGGAGATATCTCGGAATATGTGGCGCATAATCTTTTTCCCTCTCCTGTCGTTAAGACGATAACACTCATAATTTTCTTAATTTTTTCTTCATTCATAATTTTCTAGCTCCTTATAAAAGTTAGTGACATAGTTAATAGCTTCTGACATATAATCTGTAAAAGGCTCTTTTTCTTCCCATTTAAATTTATCAAGCCTTTTATATTCAAATCCCGCCTGTTTAGCTTTGATTTCCCACGAAAAATGCATATCAGGCGTACCTTTTACAATAAAATGATTAAAGTTTCGCTCCTCTATCCAGGCAGAGCCTTCTCCGTATGGTTGCAGGAATACTTGATAATTGCAACCTGTGTTGATAGTCTCTCGGAATATCTCATCTATCTGCACATAGCAAACGCCTGTACTGTCGAGCTGTCCCTCTCCGATATCTCCGAAATATGGGGTCGGTGTTTCATAGCAGTAAAGCAATCTGTCGCCATAACTCTGAGTTGATGCGATTTTGCTCTTCGTACCAGACGAATCTATATGTAAATCGTGCGCCCATATAGCACCGTTGTATAAATAAAGTCTATCCGGAGCCAATGTGACGCTTTTATTGAGCACCTTGTTTGTCATTGTCAAAGATGGCTCGTTTAATGTGTTGCTATACCCAAGCGAAAATACGTCCGCCCATGACCCGCTATACTTTAATTTTCCATATATATTCCCGAGGGATAATTCGCACTTCCTTGTCCTCGTGCTGTATACAGTAGTGTCTACTGACGATATTGCTGACGATGTGTACAGGCCATTCACATAATCAATGTCGTTGCCGAAATATACGTTAGCTATAATGGCCCTGTCCAGCGTTATGCCGAAATATCCGCCTATCCTTGCTATCGTTGTTCCATTGTTATCTAATACCGTTATATAACCATAGGTATTATCAACGCCACCGACTGTTATATTACTGCCTATGATATCACCCTTATATACGTTAAGTCCGCTTTTATCCCACTTTCCTATCAGTACATTATCTTCATCGTATAACTCGATCCATCCATTGACATTATTATCGCCGCCAAGTCGAAGCGTTCCACCCCTTATCCAGTCGCACACTATTCCTATTGCGGATAGAATGTTGACCACTGCGCGTCCGTCAGATGTAAACCCATATACATAAGTTTCACCGCCGTCCTGCGAAACGAAGAAGCCGTCTATGGATATTTTGTATATGATTAAAGAATCTTCCAATAATGGCTTATCATGCATATAGGTGATGTCACTATTATCGGGCTGCTTTTCGATGGTTTTATGATAACCAAAAGCGTTAACCGCAATCGCATCCATTAACTGGACTTGCTTATCATAATTGCTTAGCTGGTCGTCAGTATATTGCTTAGCATTCGCGCTTGCTCTTGAACTCTCCGTCGGGTACGTGCTGCTGTTCTTTATGGGGCTCTCGGCTTTTGCGCTTAACTGCGAGTGCCCTCCCGGCTTATATATAATGTAATTTATAATGCTTGAATAAGTGCGCCCCTTTGTGTCAGGAACCCTCACGGTGTCATTTGTTGTATATAATGGATTTGACTTTTCCTTGAGGCTGTAAGGACGGTATGACAAGCCTATGATTCTATCAGACAAATACTCCAATATTTCGGATTCTTTTCCAACGGTAAGCGGATTATCTTTTATAGTAAGCTGGTACGATGTATCTCCTACGCTCGTTTCGTTGTCACCGTTTACTATCGTAATTCCAGTAATGATTATATCGTCTGTGGACACAACAACATCCTTGCATTTGTTTAGTGGGCCTACCCAATTATCAAAGGTTCCGCCGCTAAAGTTATCGCCGGATGTCCAATCATCAAAATTACCGCCCCATAAGTTATCTCCGGTCGCGTATGGAGTATTCGCATCAAAATTACCGCCCCACGCACTTCCTTCTATATAAGAAGTATCAAATTCATAGAATACCAGCTCTAACGCATCTAAATCGCTCATACGTGCATTCATTCCGACTATCTGCGCAACCCACTGCACCACTTGTCTATAGGTGCAATCTGTGGGCTTATTCAGCGCTTGGGTGTTGTACCTGTCAAAGTGACTGAACCCGATTCCTACACCGCAGTCAAGGCAGCAATCCGTTAGTATCGTTAGTAGCGTGGCCGGAAATGTAGTATCAGCCGCATAAGGTTTATCGAATTTATAGATATTATCTACTGCCGTAATGGAAATGGTACTTCCTGGGGATTCCGGCGTGGTTACTGTATAATGGCCGTGTCGTATCTTCTCCACCGAATTATCCGATAATGTCAGCGCATCATAAGCGATTACCCTTGCATTGTAGAAATCATAGATGGAATACAAATCGTCATGATTGATAATGCTGAAGCTCAGTATTTTACCAATCGCAGAACCCAACTCAAAGTATTCGCCGCTGGTGGAAGCCTCGGTTATCGATACGCTACCGGACTTTACCCGATCAGGTCCTATATGCAAGACGGTACTGTCTGCAAGGGTGATGTCAAAATAATTAACAATGCTCTGCGAATCATCCTTCAGTATTTGTTTAAATTCGTTTGATGCGTTTCTCATACTGGGTCAATCCCCCTTATGTTGAAAGACAAGTCTTTCCATTTATCTACACCGTCAACCGTATCTAACAGTGCTCCGCTGTAATTCGATGCATAATACTGTTTTCTCTCCCACTGTCCGGTAAAAGGATGCGGCCCATAGAAGGAAAAACTGCTTTTATTTATTACTTGTTGCAATATGGTCGATATTTCTTCGGATGTAAGCATCTCCCATGAAAGGTCGAATCCATCAACGGTAAACATCGGAGTATTATGCATCTTTCCCGTTTGGGCGCGTTCCGAGTCCTCTGTAGAGGTAGTCGCAAATAACGGATTTACTTTTGTGGGACGCGCGATTGCTATTCCGTTTATTTCAAATTGTCTACTCATGTTCTGCTCCTATGTAGGTAAATAAAAGGGATTCATGCCGGTTGCCGATTGCAGTATTTTACCGCCTCGTATAACCGCTTGTGTCATGGCAACATCCCCAATCTTAAAGGTAAGGTCGGCGTTCTGTATTTCACCCCCGTTATTGTTCATCTGAGGTAGTACGCTTACCATTGCATCGTAAACGGCATTTCTGATACCGGTAGTGATTTGGTCGTTATTGGCAACCGCCGTTTTACCGTTCGAGAATTTTCCTACCAGCTCCCCGCTATTTGCAGCAAATAATCCATCTTCCGGGAATCCTCCTGTTTGGAAGGTAGGTATTTTCCCGAGATCAAGCGTGGTTCCTCCAAATAAGGTGAATCCCATAATACTTATAGGCGGTATGGTAAGTTTTAATTTGCTATTAAGCCAATTTGCGAATGTGTTCCATATCTGCTTAACTGCATCTACCGCCGCATTAAACGCGCTCTTAAGGCCGTCCTTGATTCCGCTGAATGTCCACTTATTAGCAGTGAACCAGGGCGTTATGTCTTTGCTCCACCAGTTAGATATATTGGTAAACAAAGTGTTCCAAGAGAATTTTTCTTTCATAGAACCCCACCACGTATTTAGGTTTGTTTTAGATTCCTGAATCTTTGGAGCAACGTCATTCTTCCACCAGTCAGATACCTTTGTGAAGAGTGTCGTGAATGACCATTTCTCTTTCATTGATGTCCACCATGTATTTATGTTTGCTTTTACTTCCTGCGTCTTGGGAGAAACATCATTTTTCCACCAGTCAGATATATTTGAGAAAAGTGTATTCCATGACCACTTCCCTTTCATGGATTCCCACCATGTAACGATATTGTTCTTTAGTTCTTCGAGCTTAGGAGTGACGCTTCCGCTCCACCATTCGGCAACATCGCCTGATAGAGTGTGCCATGACCACTTGCCCTTCATGGATTCCCACCAGCCGGATATTTTTTCTTTGAGTTCTGAAAACTTGTTATCCCACGCGCTCGCGTCATAATCTGCATCAGGTATTTTGTACTTTCCGTTCGAAACTTCTTCAAGGCGCTTTTTACTTTCGTACAAAGCTTCATTAAATTCTTCTAAGCTCTCATAGTCCTCACGCTTAGGTATGGATTCCATGATGTCGTCTAATTCATTTGTCTTTTTAATATGGTTATAATTCTCAACAAAAGTCCCCATTACTCCAGCAGATTCTAATAGACCAAGACTCGCCGCGCCTGATCCGCCTGCGGCTGCCGTAAATGATTTTATTCCTTTTGCAATATTTCCCAATGTTACGGCGGTACCGCCTACCTTTATGATTCCATCAAGAGCAACAAGGGCGCCCTTTAAGCCTATAATAGCTTTTGCGAGCGTCTCGATACCGTCTGCCACATCCTCCGGCGTAACATTGTCCATCCATTCTTCAATTCTTGTGAGGAAGTCGTCGAATTTATCACTGTTTATAAAATCTGCCAGCAAGTCAGAGCAGCGTTCTATGAATACGATAAGACCTTCGCCTATCGTCTCCGCAAAAGGCTCCAGATGCTCCCAAAACTGCGCAAGACGCTCCCTTAAGGCATTCCAATCCACCTTCTCATTAAAGGCTGTAAATACGTCAAGGAGCTGCGGCAATCCCTTCTCTAGCGTCCATTTGCCAAGCGGCAATAGCACCTTTTCATAGAAATCGGTCAGTGTTCCGCTCAGCGCATCAATAGCGGGTTTCAAGGATGAAGTGAACCGTTCGAAGGATTCAAGAAGTGGCGTAAAGTTTAAATTCTTTGACCACTCTACGGTAGTATCTGCCGCATGTTTGATGTTCTCTACGATAATTCCGATGATATCCCGGATATTCTGTAGGATGGCTTTTCCGGTATCATTTGCCGCCCACGCCTTGCGGAAGTTATCGGCGAGGTTTGATACTACAAGTCCTATATCAGAGATGATCCATAAGATATTCTCAAAGACTCTAACGGTTTCATCCTCATTCCATACTTCGAGAAAATCGGAGCCTATTTCTTTCACCAAGTCTTTAACGCTATTAAGAGCTTTTTTCCACGAGTCAATGACTTTCTCGCCCGTAGAATTCCACGCTTTTTTCAAAGGCGCAAAGAAGGATTCCAGCACTTCTTTCATAGCTTCAAAGGCTTTCTTCATGTTGTTTTCAATAGGAACCTCTTCGAACATGTCCGTTAGGTCTTTGCCATCCGGTGTATCTATAGACGTGTCAGGGCTTTTAAATTTATTGATTTCATCTATAGGTGATAAATAACCCTCTAACGCCTCTTTTGCTTCGTCTGCTGCGTCCGCTTCATCTTTCAGCGATTCGTTATAATCAATGATTACCTTCTTTGCTTTTGTCCAGGTATCTTTCCCAGCGATTAAAGAAGCGAGTTGATTTACCTTATTGACACACTCCGTTAAGAATCCGAGGAACTGCACTATGTAAGGGATGGCAATTTCAGCAATTGGCATGAACGCCGTTGCAATGCTCTTCTTAAGCGTTTCCTGCGTAGATACGAGCTGTGACATCTTTTGATTAAAGGATGCGGAATAAGAAGATAGGTCTTTAAATCCTTCTTTTATCGCTTCAATCATGGAATTAAATCCCTTGGTTACCCAATTAAATACCAGCAGACTTAAAAGGATTCCTTTCAGACGGCTGCCGAAGGTTCCGAAAAGATTATTTGTCTTAGTCACTTCTTTATTGGCACTTATGAAGAATGTATGTATTTTCTTGATGAATCCGTTTATGCTGGCGTTCATCTTTTTAAGGAAACCGCTCGTTTTATTAACGGCTTTTCCTATGCGAGAGAATGCTTTCTCTCCGTTACTGCCCGCTTTGTTTTGCTTTGCTTCAAGTTCATCATGTTTTTTTAGCAATATGTCCATGTTCGACTGTGCGTTCTGGAGGTCCGTGGACATCTTGGAATATTTGGGGGAATCGGCGCCCAGCGTGAATGCCTTGCCCGATGCGACCAAATCGTTCACCTCTTGTCGTGTTACCTCAATGGATTTATTTACTATGCCAATCTCGGAAACTACTTTTTTATATCCCATTGATGTTAAATCACCAGACTTTTCCATTATGCGAAGTTTTCCATATAACTTATCTGCCCTATCTTCCGCGGCTGCCAATTCTTTTTTTAAATCCGCGTATTCCTGCGTAGGAATTTTTGCAGCAGAAAGAGCACTCATTTTATCTTTGAGTGCTGCTATCTTATCCGCTGTCTGTACAATGCGCTTCTCCAATGACATCATCTGACTGCTCGCATTTTTACCGGATATCTCTGTATCTATTTTTATACGTCCGTCATAATTTGCCATAGGTTTGCGCCCTTTCTACTGCTTTGCTCTGTTCATAAATTTGTCAAAATCATCAATACTCTTTAGTTCTTTTTCTGTACGTTCTACCGGCGGCTGGTCTAAAGCAAGGACTTTCTTTCTACCCTTGTAATACTCCTTCGCCTGTGGCGACATATCATTTGTTATGTCAATCAACCTTTCACTCACTGCTTTGTGGAAAGATGATTGTTCCACGGGCATATTCCAAAGGAGTCCGTTGAATTCCCACCAGTGCATGTCAGATTCATTGAGATTGATACCATATATCTGCCGAAAGTCCGCGTATATGCGCCACTGGTCTATGTAATAATCCATGTACTTACTTTTCTTTTTCTGTTCCAATGGATTATCCAAGTACCAGCCATTCAGAAACCATTCCAGACATTCTTCAAACTCTGCTGCGGGAGGAATCTCTTTATATTGCTCCTGCCCGTTTTTATCTTCATAGCCGAATAGCAGCCAAGCGAGGTTAATGTTTTTCTCATAAGAGGACATCGTTTTATCCTCATACAGCAGATAAACTTGTATGCCTATCTGGAATCCCGTATTTAATTCGTAGCCGTTCCACTCTACCGGCAGCTCATCGTAAAGGACATTGCAGTACATAGGCTTTACCTTCCCGGTCTTTTGCCTTTTTTAGTGGGGCTGTAGCGCCTTTTATTCTCTTGGAACTTTTGTTTGAACAACTCGTTCATAATAGGGATGACCTCGTCCACGAACTGAATAAGAAGCTCTTCGGACGGCACAAAATACTTGTTGAGGTCATAACATTCCTTATACACATTGCGGATAGTTCCCTGCCCGAATACCGCATCGATTTCCGCAATGCATTTCTCTATGTACCTTACTTTGGCGCGGCTTTTCTCTACAATTCCCTCGTATCCGGAATCTTCGTTCTCATCCTTATATTTATCTTCCAGTTCCTCGGCTTCTTTCATAAATTCATCTGTTACATGGCTTAAATTCTGAATCAGTCTTGAAAATGCCGGAATGATATCTTCATTTTCCATATTGATGAAAAGAGTTGTAGTAATCTCGCCTTTTTCGTTTTCAACAGCTATCTCTTTGATACCTCTTGATATTTTCATTTTTAAATTTTCCATTTTAACATCCTTTCTGAATCGGGACATGTCAGAAAGGAACATGCCCCGATATGTTAAATTTGATTAACACCTATTTTATGGTTCTTCCGGTTCCGTTGCAGGAGCAAAGGTATATGTACCGTCAGATGCGATTGTGATGGTTCCCTGCACAACATCTCCGTTTCCGTGGATTTCGATAGCGGAAGATAATGGATCGTTTGCAGAGCCGCCGGTCGAAGAAGGTCCCACAGTAACCGGGATCATAATTGCCGGACCTGTCGCGGTAGTTTCACCTGTTACAATATCAGATTTGTAAAACCGGATGTACTGAGTTTCTGCCGCTGTGCCAGTAGGGAGCTTTCGAAATGCTTCGTTGATTTTTGTCTGCATCGTATCGGAAAGATGCTCTCTCTCGGCTGTAACTGAAAATTCATATCCATTGAGCGTGGAGGATGCTGTTTTCATATTCACGTATTTTGTAGAAATAAAATCCGGCCCCCACTCCTCAGTAAGTTCGTTATATCCATCACCCATCATTATCAGATTTGATGTGGAACCGCTTAGCCATTTCCCTATATCCAAAAGGGAAACCATGTTTGTTCTATCTAATGCCATTTGTTACCTTCCTTTCTTGTAGAAGTACTCAAGTGTTAAAGTACATGTATAATCTTCATATCCGCTATCCTGCGCCTGGGACTTATATACCGGCGAGGTGCGTTCGATTTTCTGTAACTGAATCCGGGCATCTGTGAATGTGGCTGTGCATGTTTCCATCCATGCGGATAGGTCATGTACAAGGTTCTCTTTTTCAATTCGCCCCGGGTTCGTGGTTGGATTCGCCCTATAGATGATGCGGAAAGGAACTTGCGCCACATAGGAACCGCTCAAATATTGGCTTACATAAAACGCTCCGTTTGGTAGCGGTATAATTCCCATACCTCCGTCCGGTGGAGTGTTCTGCCACACGATATTCTGTGCGTTTGCCTCGAACGGCAAATCAGGGTACTGTGCTACCATTTGCAGGATTGCTTCGGATATGGTTTCCATATCTATTAAATTGAGCGGTTTCGGGTCTGCCATTACCTACCTCCGATTTCAAAATGCGGGATGAGATCATAGATATCCGCATTAGTTATTTTGTAGCAATTGGAATATTTACCCTTCATGTAAGAAAAGAAATCCTCACTCTTAACAGTCTCAGCGCTTGTATCGCCCTCCACAAAGAAGTCATGTCCGCTCGTTAATGTGAAATTTTCTCCTTTTCCGGCATCTGATAAGGCTTGCCATTCTATCGGAGGTAAATAGGGCTTCGGGAGATTCTTGCGGCTAATGTGTAGCTTCGCGCTATCCGCATCATTCATGCTCGTTGCGGCAACGTTAGCGCCCTTATTGATAAGTAGCCGTACATCGGTGAACACCGTAGGGAGCCACGTTTCTCCGCCCATCACTCCCCCCGTTACGGTGCGGTTGTATAGCGTAATGGTCTTTGTATAAAAGATTGCCATACCTACACCCCCGCGTATAAAAGACCGGTCCCTTGCAGGTACTCCGTAACCGCATCCACCATGAGCTTGTATTGAGCCTTTTGGTCGGACATTACCGCCGTTATAAGCGTGTCGTTGCTGCCGAAGGTAACCGACTCGTTCCCACTTGATTTAGACTTTACATTTCCCTTTTCCGCGTCCGTAGCGTTCTTGGTGGCGTAGTCTATCTGATACAGCACATCTATGAGAGCGCATGTGGCTTTCTGTACTTCTGTGTCGTAATCTTCCAGCGCATCCGGTGTGATATTCCCAAAGGTCAGATAATTGAGCTTATCCGTTGCCCTCGCCGCCCACTTGTTAAAGGCGGTCTCATCGGCAATAACATCACCGTAATAAACATCTTTGTAAAATACGTAAGTTGTATATGCCATAGTGACCGCCTTTCTTTTTACTCCGTTTTCTTTTGCCTTGTAGGCTTCTTTTCTTCCATACTTGAGAGCGTGGAGCATTTCGCTAAGATTTCCGCTACTGTATATAATCCCGGGTTATCTCCCGACAGCTCCACAACATCACCAATACTTACGGATGATGCGCTTACGCTGGCGCGGTACAGTTTCTCATGAGAGAACAGGTATGGCTTCCCGTCAATAATCTTAAAAAGCATGTTGCCCTCCTTAACCGTTAGACTTGATAACGCCAATCTTCACGTTTTTGTGGTTTGCCTTGAGGGACCAGTTTGCGGCCGTCTTAAGTTCTGCAAGAGTAGGAGATTCGTTCGCAATATTGTCCACGGCAAGAGATAAACCGTTCGGATGGATTACTTTACCCTGCTTGGTATAAAACTTGTCGATACCAGCAGATGTTTCAGGATCATAGTCCGTTGTGTACTGCTTCTCATAGTTTGTTTTATCCGCTTCCAGAAAAGCGCCCTGGCCGAGTATGTAGGACTTATAAACAGGATTCGTACCTGATGTATCAATCGTGTATCTATCCATCACGATAGGAATAAGACCGCCAATTGTAGGAAGGTTAACCTCTCTCTCAATTGCATTGGTGATGGTGTACTTGTTATAATCAACCAGTCCGAGCGCCTTATACTTCGCATATATCATGGAATTTATTACAAACAATCCGAAGCCGTCCGCCATATCCCCGAGCGCTTTCTGCTGTGCGTAAATCAATGTGGTGCTATCGATTTTATTCGCATCCGCTACCGTACTCCCGGTGGCAGCAATATCTGTGATATGCTCAGCCATAGCCGACACTCCCAGTACTGCATCCGTAATACCCATAAGATATAAAATCCAAGCCTGCTGATAATAATTTGCAATCTTGTTTTTAATATCTCCCAATGGATCGGCACCAGTTAACTCTTTCGTAAAATCTTTCGCCTTAAATGCTTTCATGAGCTGCGTTAACATACATGTCTGCTTATTTCCTGTTACCTCTACCGGCACATTGTTCGTCAGTCCATCGTTGTTAAGAGGCAGCATTCCCGAATCCTCTATGGATAAGGGCCTATACATAGGAATGGTAGCAACGTTTCCTTTTGTACCTATTGCGTCCATAATGGATGCGTCACTTGTAAGTATGCCGGATGCCAGGATAGAGTTATCCCATGTGTCAGCTTCCTGCATCATATCCGTGAAAACTTCTTCGTCAAAGTAAAAACCGCCAAATAAGCCTGTTCTTGCCATTGTTTCATTACCTCATCTTTCTTAATGCATCGTAGGTATCAGGATCGGTTTCTTTCAACTTCGTCCTCTCCTCGATGTTCATTTTTAAAAACTGTTCCTTGGTTACTTTTAATCCGGTGGTACTGGATGTGATGGAGCGTCCGAGAATCTTCGAGCGATTCTTTTCGGCTTCCAGTGTCTTTTCATCAATCAGGATGTTGGGCTTTAACTCGCCTTTCTCATCCTTTGTAATGGAATCAAATAAATCAGCTATACTCTTTCCTTTAGCAGTGTCTTTTTGGAGATCATCGATGAGCTGTGCCTTAATTGCATTGGACGTGATGTCGTTCACAAAGGTCTTTCCCGCGAAAAATTCGGATACCATTGTTTCCAAAGACAGTTTCTCGTCCTGCTTTTTTCTTGCCTCGCGCTCTGCTTGGAGGGTATCAGTAAGTTCTTTTACCTTATTCTCCCATTCCTTCACGTCTACTCCCTCTAATGCCTTGAGTTGCTTTTCGGTTTCTCCTGCCTTTGTCGACAACTCTTCCTTTTCGGTTTCGAGAGTAGCGATTTTCAATTTCTTCTGCTCCAATTCTTTGGCAGTAGCAAAGCACTTTTTCATCTCCGTGAATAAGGTTGTTTGCTGCTCCTCCGGCACTTCTATACCAAGAGCTTTTAAAATAGCGATAATTTGTTCCATGTAATACCTTCCTTTCGATTTTTTCCGTTGGTCTCTCCAACAAAGGTTATTTTCGATAGTTACGCCACTATCAAGGCAGTGCGGCAACCGGGAATTGCACCCGCTTTTAAACCTCATCTTTCGATTTTCTATTAAGGGCTGCCGCTAGAAGGAGGATTTATGTGAAATATGTCAGTAAGCAAATAAAAAAGAGCCAACCTACAAGACTTTGCTTGTAAGCCGACTCCATTGAATCCTTATCACTCCCCAGCGGGAGTAATGCTCTGTATTTGTTTGGCTTTTGGTACTTCCAGGATAACTATTTCATCCTTACGCTTCCTCACTTCAAGGTGGGATATGCGTTCGAGTGATTTTTCATCAATTTCAATCTTCACCATGTTACTTATTCTCCTTTATTATACAACATTATGTGAACTATATCAATAGGGAAATGCCTTAAATATGCTACTTATAATTATTTTTCTTATGATAATTATGTTTATGTTAACTATTCATTGGGTATTCCTTCCGCTTTTGCTACTTTCAGCCTCCAGTTGATAGGCTTTATCCCTTTATCAGCGTGTGCGGCGCAGAAACTATTGTATGATTCCGTCCGTTCCTTGATGAGTCGGTTAATCCCTCGAATGCGTTCGGCAAACTCTTTCCCTTCAAGATCGGATGCTTCTATGGCATTCTTTACACGCTTGGTTTTCCTTATCTCGCGCTCCATGCTGCGTTGCTTCTGCTCGAGATTATACTTTTCTTCATTCAGCTTTTGATTGATGGGCTTGTTGGTATTTATATTTACTCCCGGATAAAATGCACCGAATGAATGTCGGCAGTTAATACCACATATACCTAACATCTGCCCGTAACCACACTCCATTATGAAGTCTTGGTACTTATTATCGTCTTTCTTTGACTGGAAGAATCCTTTTATCTTATCAAGGAAAGCAAAGGAGTTGCTGTTTTCTTGTATCTCCTGCAACGTGGGTTCATATTGTGATAGTGTCGGGTTATTCCAGTCTATCTTATATACCTTGCCTTGCCATAAGCTGTGGTTTGTATAATCGTCACGTTTGGTAACACGCGCACCGACGTGCTGTGAAGCTAACACATGATTTACGCCCATTTCTGCGCACCGTGTAAGGACTATATCGCCGTTCGCTTGATTAACTCCGGTTCTGACCGCCCTCGCTATAGCAGATTCGATTGAATCATTCCTGCGTCCATAGTGTACCGTTGTTATCCCCTTGCTTGCCACTTCATTTATCGCATCCATAATGGCCGTGTCTATACTTACTCCATGCTTTACCCGGAAGAAAGCTCTATCACATGCCTCTATGAAGTCTCTCTGTGCCTCTCCTGCGCATGTACGTGTAAGGTTGTATATTTCTCCATTTGTACGCTTATAAGCCGATTCGAGCACCCTTATTTCTTTTGGAGTCATATTCAATTTACTTGCGTCCTCAGGTATGCCGATTTTTTCTAGTTTGGTAGCCTTGGGGAGTTCGATATCAAGCAAGTTCCCTTGCTCCTGCTCTATCTCAACTACTTTTTTAGTAAATACCGCATTGTCATAAGATATCTTTCCGGCAGCATCATAAAACGCTCGTTTCACTTCCCGTTGAATACCTGGGAGCTCCTTTTCGATTTCAGATTGCACTTCCTCATACACTTTGCCGGCCGCAAGCTGCTTGTTAATATCGCTTATGGAGGAAGGAGAGATGTCGACCTTGCCGGTACTCTCGAACAGCTCCTTTATGCGCCTTGCGATACGGGCCACCAGATATGCATTTACTTCCGATACTTTTTCTTGCGTGGCATCCACGATTCTTGTCAAATATTCCGGTGTCAGCATCTATATACCTCACTTCAATGCATTTTTCGCAACTTGCACCCATTGTTTATGATGATTCTGATACGCGACCTCATCCCAATGCGCCTCCGCGCTGTCTCTACCGTAAAATAGAGGCTCGTCACTCGGAACCTTTTTTACGCCCTCCCGGGACCAGAAACCATAATCGGGATTGTAAAAGGCCCCTATATCATACAGCGGGTCAACATATTTAACACCCTCATACTGGTAGTGTCCGTAGTCGGAATCCCGCGGGTATAAATATACCTCTCCCCTCACAGTAGCATTAATAGCGCCTGTTTCTGATATCAAATTGCCGGTGTCCATTGGCATGTATTTGCTTACGTCGTTCCATACTTGGGCGTCAAGTGCGTCTTGTGCTATATCTAATTTCCTTCCAAATGCTTCCAAGCTTAGCGAAATCGACACGCCTCCCTTATTTCTTTTCAAGCGGAGCTTGGCAAACATTTTCTCAAAATGATTCTTTGATACACCCATTTCGGCACCTCACTATTCATCGCCAAACAATCCTTTTGGTTCCGTCCTCTTCTTTTCTTCCTCCGCCTCGGCAAGCATCTTAACGGCTTCAGATTTAGAAAAACCTTCATACTCCGTAAGATACTTTACTTTGCTATATACTCCCGCTTGCATAAGCTGATATGCGCGGGTGCGGTCTTGCTCGAAGGACGCAAGTAAATCTTTAAAGTAAAAGATATCTTCATCCGGCGTATTATCGTCCAATGCGTTCACATACCCGCTCGGCATCTGATAGAACACGTCACAGTATTTATCTAGTGCATATATGAGGTCTTTAATAGCCGATTTAAGAGCCGTCCTCATATCAGTTATGGTTTCTATCGTCTCACTATCATCCGATTCGATTTGTGTAGCAGTAACGCGTCCTTCTTTGCGGTCCATGACGAATTGTCCTTGCGAGAATCCTGCCTTTGTGGATATCATGGAGAGTATACTATTCATATCCGCGACGCGCTGCTCAGTAAGCAAGGTGGCTATATGCTCATCTATGTTGCCGCCATCCTCGGTTCCCTGCGCGAGTTCTTGCACAAATCGAGGGAGTTTGAAAGGTTTGCCGTTTGGGTTTTGCTTATTCCTCGGTCCCTTAATGAGTCTTTGAGATACAAATGTCATATGCCGGCTATCGTATACTTCATCCGTTTTACGGCTCCATGCTACGTCCAGCGCTTCCAATTCCTTAAGGCAGTTAGAAAATATCGCCACGCCCTCTGGGGATGCGTAATCAACCGTATTGTTGTACGGCATCTTGAAATATCCGAATAAAGGCTTTTCCACATTGGAGAGTGTTGTTATAGGCTGTATACCGCTCCATTCGTCTACATTGGCGAGTGGTATCTCATTCCCCAGTGCTTCGCTCGACTGGCTTCTGTATGCACGATTCTCAATGCTGTAGGCGCGTACCGTTTCGCCTTCTTCCGTCGCAATATCTTCAAAGTGGTGATACTCGAGGCGGGTATAGAACGTATCTCCCTTCTGCAGGCGGTCAATAAATATCGCTCCTAAGATATCCCCGTTTGAGTTGCGGTCTGTCACGGCGAAGTCCCCAGGCATCATGTAATCAATTGCGCCGGACGGATTATATGTACCGTTGGGCTTGAATATAATACCGCCTACGCCGCAGGCATCCTCTACCTTATCCCGGATAGATTTATCGACCATAGCCTTTATGCACTTATTGATGTAGTCTGCCCTCTCAGAACCCGATACCGTAACCTTGATATCGAGACATGTCTTTTTTGATGTATAGTAGCAGAGAAACTTTGCGAAATTGATTGTCTCAATACCGCCCTCTTTGTCTATCCACGCGGGAGTGCCATTAATTACATTCATCCATCTGGACTGTGCAGCTTCCATCATGGCAGATGATACTATATCAACGTTAAATTGCTTTTCTGCTTCGCTCTTAAAAAGATTCATGAACCATGCCCTCACTCTGTTAAATAATCCCATACCGCACCGCCTATAATATGTCTAACTCTGAAAATACCTTATATATTTTGGGAGATTGTATTGCCAACCAATCAACCATCTCCTCATTAACCGCCCATGCGTCACACTCGGCGCTGCACTGGGATAGTCCTGATTCGTCTAAGAATGCGTGCATTATTTCATGCCGCAATATTTCGTTCTCGCGACTCTTCCGTACCGATTCTGATTCGTCTTTCCATGCTTCATCCGTACTCAGGTCCTCTATCACGATCCGCTTTGCATTAAAGAAGCAATACCCGCTCCGGTTCTTTCCTTTCAGTTCCGGCTGATCAAAGTCCTCTTTTCTGATCTCCCATTTAGTTCCGAGGATATTTACCGTCGTTTTCGATTCCACGGCATTAAGAGTACCGCCCAGCACTGGGCATATTATACCTTCCGGCAATAAATTATCCGGCATTACAAATTTTGGATTTTTCATGATATTTCCTCTCTATTCCTCATCATCCTCGGGCTCCCATTCTTCCTCGCTATTCTCATCCACATAATCATCATCAAACAACGTATCATTGCGGCGGGATTCCATAATATCTCGATTGAGCCCGTATATAAGAGCCATAACGCAGTCCTCGCCCAATGTCGGATATGCACTGCTAAAGGTTCCATCTGCAAGCTGCTCATGCTCGAGTGTGGTAAGTTCCCTCTTGAGATTCGGACATCTATCCGGGTCTACAACAATCTTTGTTGTTTCTTGCAACCACTCCCAGCAGTAATCACGGCCTTTTCCACTTCCCCAGCGCTTTTTAGCCCCGATTACATGGAATCCCCAGTCATTCATCTCGGCAATATTATCCGGTCTCGCCGAGTCTGCTATAATCTCTACATTCATAAACTTCTTAATTTTACGTGCGAACGTAGGGTTCTTGCATCTCTTGGCGAATACTTCTCCCACGCAATACAATACATCAGCATCGCTGTCATAATATGACTTTTCAAAAGTCTGCGGATGCTCGTATCCAAAATCAAGGCCGTGGCTGAAATAAGGCATATTCTCTATTTCTTCATCCGTGATCGTCCTTACTTCTACATTTTCAAATATCGCGCCGCCGGTTCCCGTCACTAATCCGAGGTAGTTATTATCGTAATATCTCGGCTTATGCTTCTTGAATTGATCCGCGCGGTCAAAGAATCTCTTCCCTAACCACTTAACCGGAACATTGTAATAATACGAATGGCATATATATGTACCCTCTTTTTTTCTACACTTTTCCACGTATTCATTCATAAAGTTATTGGCTGACTTGGGAGGGTTAAACACCTTTACATCAATAGCCGGTGTGTCTGATCGTAGAAACGTGTCCTCGATGTTGTCCATCTGTTCCAGACCTGCCATCTCGTCACACTCTTCGTGGATCAGGAGTTTTACATATCCAAAAGAGAGGTTATATGACTTTAAGCTGATAGGCTTATCCGCGCCTACGAATATTACACACTGCCCTGTCCTCTTATATTTAGCCATCATAGGAGATGTGGTAAATTCCCATTCATCCAGCCTTTCATGTCGTATGATGGTTTTCATGAACTGGTTATATACAGAACCACGGAGGTCTGTCTTGTATCGCCTGGTGTATACTACATGCGCCTGCGGATCGTTATATATAGTTTCCTCTGCAACCGCCGCCCAAAAGTTAGATTTAATAGAGCCACGACCGCCTTTAGATATAATCTCTCGGATATTCTCTGTTCCGTCAAAGGCAGCATGTATCTTGCGGTATACCTCAACAAAATCTACTGTGATATCCGTAATGGGAATAGTGTATTTTGCTTTCCCTTCTTTTCCCGCGTCTCGCTCCGCCAATCCCGTAATACACTCAAAGGCTCTCACATTGCCCGTAGCGGCAGCCTTGATCTGTCCGGCTATCATATAAGCCGTAGCGTTCATATCCTCCGGGTCTATATCATCCACATTGATTCCCGAACGCTTGATAGCTACCTTTGCGGTGTCAGTAATCTTCTGATTGAGCATCATGGAAGTTAATTCTTCGAGTGTCTTTTTCTTTTTCCTCGCTTCTCCACTCGCCTTACCTCCTTTTTTACCTATCTCCCGTGCTTTCTCCGAGGTTAAGGTAATCAAGTTATCTTTTCCCGCCATAGACTACACCTCTCCGCATATATCCTCTATTTGTGCATCCGGCATATTCCACCTTGTCCCTAATCTATCTAAAATACTATGGAAATCCTCCACTTCATGAGGCATTAGTTTATACTCTGTCTTAAGAGTACGTTCGTTTATCCCTATGTGCCGCAGCTCATGCCATAAGAGAACCTTTAATTGATTATCACTCAGCAGCGTTATGTTAGGCTCATACAGTGTTATAATAAAATCAAACGGAATGAAGCTCTGGTATATGTCATTTACCTTACGGCAGTCTCCGTATATAATACGGCCATCCTTTACCTTTGCTTCATAGGACTTCACATAGCCGACCTTTATATCCAGTTCCTTTATGAATGTTAGTTCCTCTACGGAATCTATAACCTTGCTGGCTATCTCCCCGTATTCCTTGCATTCTTCTGCATCCTCGATACTAAGCCACTGTCTATGTTCGTCTACGAATGTCTGCGCTATCTGCTTCTTACTATCGTCATAGACGTGGAACAATTCATTTATGGCTGAGCAATAGCATCTATTCTGTTTGCAATTATCTTCATTTATGCATCCGCTACACAATTCTGCTCTTGCCATAACTTAACTCCTATTTGCTTTCAACAATTATTCCTACATCTGTAAATCTGGTTCCGTTTTATGTATGGCTGGTAATCAATGCCTATAGACTTGCAAAATTTATACTTATCCCTCGCGGTTATCTCATCGGAACCAAGGTATTTCTTGACAACCTCAAGGATTGGTTCTAATATTTTTGCCAACTCATTAATGCACTTAATTATCGCCAGCGCGATATCGTCAATGTCCTTTTTTAATTTCAACACCCACCGTTTGAACTCAATTACCTCAACTCCGCAAGCATTGAAAAATTCCTTTTGTTTCTGCGTCACGTTAATCATGTTACTCCTCCATACGTACAATAGGAGTCAAACAACCGTACTTCTACGATCATCTGACTCCTATTAGCCGTTACACTCACTCGATTGTGAATGCCATTTATTATCTTTTTCTTTTATCTATCTCATATATCTTTACTGAACCATCTGTGCTGCGCTTTATCTCTACGCTCTTTCCCTTAAGGAGTATTTGGCAGATGGTATCTGACTTGCTTTTTATTTCTTCCCTTAAGTCAGGGCGATTAATCATACCGCCTGTCTCTCTGCTGATATTTACAACTATATTATAACATTATTTAATGAAGTTTACAAGCATTATGTAAACAATATTATTGAAGTTTTCTTATTTTAATGGTTTAGATTATTAATTCAAATACATTATGTAAATCATCTATATGTTAAGGAATTACCGATTATAAAACTTCTCTATTCTTGTGAATAAAATTGTTAGGTGTTAATTCGGATGATATATTCTTTTAGGGATATGGCCGTTTGCAGTTTCTTTATGATTCCTCTTAGATTTGCCATACTTCCACCACCTTTATAATAAAAAAGAGCCCCTATGCAGATTGCTCTACATATTGGCTCATTGGCTCTATTTCTGTTATGTTGTTATAGGTATATTATAACTTATGGTTATGTTGGTGTCAAATAATAGTCTAATATTTATATTACTACTGTTGATATAATCCTGCCTACATCATCTTTTTTCATTTGATACAAACCAACGTAATTATTTTGGCAGTATTCCATGAGGAACGAAACTAAATCTTTCTTGATGTTCTCTCCCATATATATAGCCTTCGGTCTCGGCTGGCTAATCTTTTTGCCTTTTTCCTCATCCTCATCATATGGCCATAAAATTCTCCATTCATTTTCTTCTGACCATTTGGTATACTTTGTTATAAGACTTCTTCTCATCTCATTAACATCATACTTATCAATATCAACCAATTTGCTTTCATTGTATATAACGGGAAAAATAAACGTCTTGAAGTCATAAAAATAATATTCTATACAGAACCCACTTCCATTATCAGCATATTCCTCCCACATTCTTTCATTTGTTTCCGTTTCCGTGAAACACGCTACATAGAATTTCTTTCTTACTCCATCTATTATGTTATCAACAATATTCTTTAACCCTGTTTTCAAAAACTCGTAATTTAGTTTTACCTTATCATACTTGATTTCGTTTAGTCCTTCAAATTTATCATTTACTTCAGTTATGTTTGACAGCCAAATATAATTATTATTCAACGAGTCAATATCATTCTTATTTCCCGGTCTATAACGAAAAATATTTGGTGGTTGCTTCAGTGCATAAATAAAAAGTGCTATAAACCTTCCAGTTCTTGTAAATATTAATTTTACAAATATTTTCTTCCAGTTCATATTGTTTCTCCTAAGTTTTATTAAGATTATTGTACCATTTTAACCCTCAATATTCAATTATCAATACCGGCAGCTTTGACCTTGATATTTGAGTATAGAAAAGGCGGCTGTAGGGCCGCCCTAACCGACAATATCTTTCAATTTTATTATATTATTAGGAGTCTTTTCTTTTAATGTACCTTCTTCAAGAAAACAGTATTTTTCTATTTCATCCGCCCGACAACCTATATCCGTAACTAATTGTGAACGTGTAACTGTAAAACTATCTAATAAAAGTTCAACCGCTTGTCTGAATATAAAGGGTTTCTCAATTTGTATTTTATCATCTAACGGTTCTTTTCTCCAATAACGATTACTTGTCATTTGACTCTTTAAATATCTAATTTGATTTTCGGTAAGAAGTCCTAAATCGTCGCACCTATAAATCATACTTCCGATGGAAGCTAGCCATTTTCCTTTCAGCCTAACAAAATGATCAATAGATGACGAAGTTACATCCCTACTAAAAGTTTCGCGGGGAAGTAAGAAAGCGGCTGCAAAAATATTGGCCTCTTCTTCTAACTTAGTATCGATCACATTCTTATCCAAATCATCCTCTGAAATTAAATCTGAGTGCATTAACATATGTCCAAGCTCATGGGCTATACTAAATCTGATTTTTGCATTGGATTCTTTATCTCCACTTAGAAAGATATATGGTCGCCCATCTTTAAAGACTGAAAAAGCATCAATCTTGCTATATCCTATTTTCATTGTCGAAACCATAATACCATTTTTTTGCACAACATTGATAAGATTGGGTATTGGTCCGCTTCCTAAATCCCAACATTTTCTCAGTTCCATAGCGTACTCTTCTATATCCGATCTGTTTAATTCTTCATTGAGATCATGATATTTCACTTGCGGTAAGTTTAATTTGGGGAATTCCAAATATCTCTCAAAATAATCTGCTATTTCCTTAAATATCATTATCTTTGCACATGCCGCCTTTTTCTCAGATACTTTTGTTGTTCTTCTGCTTCTGAAAAATACTTGCCCGCTTGTTAGATTATCTGCAGGACATCCCTTTTCAAAAAAACTTATAGGATAATTTAATATCTGAGATATTTTTAATAATGCAGTATCGGAAGGAGACATATTTCCATTTTCATATCGGTTTATGGCTTGTTTACTCATATCCATTAAGTCAGCTAAATCCTTTTGCGAATACCCTCTTGATTCTCTTGCCAATGTTATTCTATACGGAATTATTGCCTTAGATTTAATATCCATGTAATCACTCCTAAATTATTTTGCTCATTTCTGAACTTAGTTCTTTTCTAAACTTAACCAGGCTTTCCTCATCCATTGTCTGATTAATTTCTATTCCTTTAACCGCATGTGGTAACTCTAATAAATTATCATAATTATAAAAAGATTTCAATTGTGAATCAGGGAGCATAATTCCCATATGTGTAATATTGCTCTCTTTATCGACTCCATATATGATAAATGCGTACTTCTTATCTGAATTTTCTGCTTTGTCAAATAAATTAATTTGACCTGATATTTCTTCATTATTCCTTGCGTTCTTTAATCTGTATTTAGAATTGAATGGAATCCTGTTGTATTTGGGGGTTTTTGCCAAATTAATAACAAAATCTTCTGTTTCTAAGTATAAAACAGGGTAGTGAAAGCTATTTACTTCTTCATAATATGCACTATATGGAGACTGGGGAAAGAAAGAACTATTATATAATTGCCTTTCTATTGCGAAGGTACGAAGGTGACTTATTATAATTTTACGCTTTGGATTATCCAAATAATTTTCATTTTCCGCAATAAACTCTTTATGTATTTTTAATGCAGTTTCAATATTATAACGTATGATGATTTTGTTCCTTAATTCAAAGTTTTCATCATAAACTTTTTTTAGCTTCTCTTCCAATACCATACCTCACTTTACTATTATTTGTATATTATATTATCATATAAATATGTTTTTGTCTATTATTTTTGTAAAATTATATTTTTTTGACTATTATTCGCAATAAAAAAGGCTTTGAATCATGAAATAAATCACAACCCAAAGCCTTTTCTTATTCTTCTACTTTATATAATTTCAGCATGGAAATCACCCCCATACCTTCCAGCCGCTTAATAAACCTCTCCGCGTTGTTCCGGCTCTTATACGCCCCAAGCTGCACCACCCATAACTTACCTTCCGGCGCAAGCTCATCTTCTACCGCATCGAACCGTGTCAGGTCGTACTTCTCTATGTAATCACTGATTAGGGATTCTTCGTAGATTTCGGACGATGCGTAAGGTATTGGTGATTTTCAATACTATTTGAATTTTCACTAATTCTCATGGCTTTAATTTCCTCAGGCAACCGCATTAATTCTTTTTCTCGCCGCACCACTGTTCTATACGTTCTCATAAAGTTGGATTGAACTACATTTTCGACGCTTTCAATATCCGTTTGGCTCCAATGCCTTAGTTGGCTTGCCGTTCCTACTGCCTTTTGCACCAATGGCGGCAGCTTATTAAATTCATCATCAGCCCCATAATACCCATTTCGTAGAGCATTGCTTACAAGCGCCCAGGCTTCCATCTCGTTCAGCTCATCCGGCATACTAAGCATCTGCAGTTTACCAATAACCTGTCCAACACTTGGTGCGAATCCGCTTATGTCCGTTGTTATGTATGCTTTTAGTGCAAGTGATATTTGTTTATAATCATAATCCGATAGCATCAAATACCAAGCATTAACGGTAAACTTCAAATCATCCGGTTTCCAGTTCGGATAAGTTGAATATATTACCATAACTATTTCCTTTACTTCATCCCTTGTCATCATACTTTACTCCAATCTACATGGGTATTTTTCATTCCCGTTTCCTTCAGCGGAAACAACCCTTGCCAGCTATTAAAAATCGATTGATTAAGTATCTGTATCGCCAATTCATTATCCATACCACCACTTAATGGTGCTGTCGAAAGATCGGTTAATTTCTTTATGGCTAAATCTACCGCCTTCTCTGTCATTGGTTTCTTAATATCCTTCCGCATAGCCACATAATCAGCAAATGCTTGATTGAGGGTTTCATCGTTGGGAAAGTAATTCTCCTTTTCTTTACTCTCCTTTACTTTCCTTTTCTTTACTTTACTTTCCTTTTGTATCTGGAAATTAGCATTGCCCTCGTCGTTATTTGAATTTCCTTCCGGGGAATTAGTATTATCATCCGATAAATTAATATTTAATGGTAACCTTATTAAACCCTTGCAATTTTCTCCATTTTGCAAAAGCCAATACTCGGCAACTACTTCTTTTACATCTCTGCTTTTAATTGCCTCGTTATATCGTTTTTGAATACCTCTACTGGTAAGCACTCCCCACCTGTCAAACAGCCTTTTATCAAAAAGACCAATCTGCAAGCAGTAGTCCACGGTTTCCTTAACCGTACCGGCACCAATGCCGCCGCCCATCTTCCTTGCGGTCGTTGCACAATCGTCATAGCACCATTTATAGAAATATCCATCACTACCATAAGCTCTCTGGCAAAGATAGAAATAGATCCCAAATCCACTCCATCCCTGCGCATCAAGGAGCTTATCCATCTTTGTATCATTATCGAAAATATCTACTGACCACCCGGCATAATCAATTCCCTTTTTCGGTGGTCTTCCTGCCATTTAATCTCACACCTCCCAAATATAAATTTTCACTTCATCGCTACCAAGAAACTCTTATGCTTGTATGGTAATTAAGCATTTTTATCATTAGATTCTTCCATCTGTATTATTCTTCTACCGATAATAGCTTCTGCAAGCTCTCTGTCCGGTATATTAAGTGCATCCGCATATCTCAGCAGCTCATCAAGGGTCATATATTCGGGCTTCTTGCGTCGGTTATAAATTGTTTGCTTCGAACAATGTATTTTCTTTGCTAAATCCTTATTTTCCATTTGTTTAATGGAGCGATAATTTTCTATAAGTCCCCAAACCCTACGACATTTAGTCTGTCGTTTCATAATGTTGGTGTTTACCATTATATTTGCCATATGTACATCCTCCATTTTCGTTATCCATGTTAATATTTACAATACTATTTTTTATTTCTATTACGTTCTACTCTCTTTCCATGAATAAAGCCCAGCGCAAATATATCAAACGCGGCATCCATAACAAATTCGCTCGTGCGCGCTTGTTGTATTTCTTTAATACCTTTATATGCTTCTCCTTCCCGGTTATACAATGCGCAATAATCTTGACGCCCTAATAATCTCATTGTTTCGTTTGTATCATATATATTTCCCATTTTTCACTTCACTTTCTGCCGGAGATAGTGTATAATATATTTATATCCGACTAAATATAGGGTTGATAGGTTACATCGCCTTGGTTAGAGTTGCAGCTCTATCAAGGCTATTTTCTTGCCCTGGATTAGGTAAGTATTTCCAATATCGCTTTTCATGACTTATAAGCCTTCTTTCTATATTAATTATTTTAAAAAAGGTCAGTTAAACACAAGTGATTAGTTCTTAAGATTTCATAAACTCATTTATTGTCTGTTGATTATCTACGCTCTCTTCCGATTTATAGATAATTACTGCGTCTACTATCGTTTTACAGAGATCAATAAGCTGTTGGTCTCGTTCCCTGCTTATCAATTCCTTTTCCCACTCCAATTTAAAATCATGTAATTCTTGAACAGAAAATTTATTAAATTCTGTTATTAACTTAATAACCAAAACATTTACTTCTTGATTCCCACTCATTAACAATTGTACCATTACAATTACTCCTTTCATGTGTCATATTTGATTGCTTTTCACTTAACAAAACAGATAATTATGTTGCAAGAAACTTTTGCACAAAATACACTTGCCCTTTACCAGTAACCTTGGACGTCTTTGTTTCTAAGGGAAGCCCGTTTCCTCGTTCGATCGTTCTTACTACAATCTCAAACATTTCCATTTCCATAGCCTTTTGTGTAGGCATCGTGGAGCCTTTACATATGTAACCGTTCTCCCTCATCCACGTATACAATCTTCTTTCGCCAATTTGCACGCCATTCTGGCGCATCATCTTAGCAAGGTCCCGAACAAGAATCGATGTGTCTGAAGCTGATACCGCATCTGCAAATAATGCTTTAGGTTTCATTACATCATTCTGCTGCGCTAGCATCTTATTCTTTTCACGTTCTTCTTTTAAAGATGTAAGGAGTCGTATACCAAACTCAGGATTCCCAAGAATTTTGTCCAAAGTTGATTCTGTTACATATACTCCATGCTTGCGAATCGAGGGGAGGACTTCGGTTGTTACCCAATCAGAAAATCTTTCCGCTTCCGGCTTCCTGCTCTGAAAAATGACTTTATATAAGTTGCTTTCATTGATGAACGTCATTTCTTGTGTGCCACCGTTAGTAGGGGTAGGAATACTATTCACACCCTTTTGTAAAAGCCGCTCTCTAACCTTTGATACGCTTGTTAGTTCAAGCACTCTGCACACGTCCGACAGGCAAAACATGGGTTCATCGTTTATAATGACCGTTCTCACTTGCCCGAACTCGCTATTTTCAAAAACTTGCAGATTATTCTTCATATAACTCTCCTTCCTTTATGTAAAAGTGAAAACATATGATTCCGACAATGAATAATTCTGTCAGCACAATAAATCCCGTCCCTTTATCGAAATATCCACCTATTCCGGCTACGCCTAATAGGCAGAAGATAAAACCGAAATTACCTAACAATTTTGTAAGGGTCATATTACTTCCCCATTTTTGAACTTCTCAAGATGCGGTCTAAATATTGTGTAGTTCCAATTCTCGGCATCTTCCTTTCTGTCGGCTATTCCAATATGTATTAATCCGTGACGCATCCAACTTCTTAGTTTTGCTGGTGATATATTTAGCTCTTCCGCTGCTTGTCCTACAGACACAAGCTCTATCGTGCAATTTTGCATTTATTCACTTCCTTTCTTGTTGATTTTTATTGCCGTCCCTCTTATACTTTAAGTACAGGCGTTGCCGCACCGAGTACATATGGAAGGGGGAATTTTAATGGAATTAACAAAAGAAACATCAAAAGTTGTTGCTTCTATTTACGAGATTTACCTTAATCGAAGAAAAGAAGGCAAATCAAAAACTGAATCAAAACAGTTTGAAAACAACTTTTACAAAGATATAAAAGCTTTGTCCGATTGGCAGAGCGCTGATATCTCCGATGCCTTGCGTGAACTAAACAATGCTCATTTTATCAAGAGATATGTCGGTGGTAGTTTTTATATCGAAGACGTTCTTATAATTCAAATGGAAAATCGTTTTAAATCTAGCATTGTAGAGGTAACGAAATACATAGCCGATCTTACTGTCGGTATTGTTTCTGGCTTAAATTTCTAACAATTACTGGCTACGCTTTCCGTGAGCGTGGTCAGTTTTCTTACTCCCAGTCAAATCATAATCTGAAAGAATTACCATCGTATCAATCTCCATGCGAATCACAAATCCGTCTGATGCATCGCAGGAAATACTAAATCCTGTACACCTATCTCCAAACGGAACCCCATTTACATTAAATATTTTCTTTTCAACATCTACTTCGATTTTTTTCAATTCATTAGGTACAAACGCATTTATCTCCATTCCTCTTCTCCCCCCCTTATTCTGTTATTGTCTTTCATCGCCTTTTATCCTCATTACTTTGAACTTTTTTCGATAATTTCTGTTACATCCACACCTAAAGCTGCTGCTATCTTTCCCCATGTTTCTATACTTCCCCTACTTTTACCATTCATAATCAAGCAAATTGTAGGCTCTTGGATATTTGCCTTATGAGCCAATTTCTTTTGATTTAAATTTTGCTTTGCCATTTCTACCCTAATCATTGTTAAATTAAGTTTTATAGCTGCCACCTCCTTCTTTAATGTATTTTAACATTTTAAATTGTATCTTACAAGTATTAATTTTATTTAATCATATTTATTTTAATATTGTCTTTAATATTGTTAGTCCGTGTGTTTTATGTTAAAATCAAACTAATATTAAAGAAAGTGAGTAATAATAGGATGGGTGAAGTAGAAATATTTGCAATAAGAATCAAGCAGATAAGAGAAAAAATGGAATTAAATCAGACTGATTTCGCAAAATTCATAGAAATTAAGCAACAAACATTATCAGGATATGAGCGAAGCATAATGAAACCTCCACTCGATGTTGCAAGGAATATAGCAGAAAAATGTAATGTATCCATCGATTGGTTATGCGGATTGAGTGAAAAAGAAAGCTACTCTGATAATATAGAAACCTATGGAGATGCAATTAGATTATTATTAAAATTAGAAATTAGTCTGGATATTTGTATATGTTCGGAATATATAAATTCAGATATTGATGGTTTTAATAGACTTTCTACCATCAGTTTCGGTAATGACAAAATGAAAGATTTTCTATTTGAATGGGATAAAATGAAAGAACTTCATGATAAAGATACTATTGATGATGATGTATATAATTTGTGGATAGAAAAGACACTAAAAAAATTTGATGAATTTCCTGTGGTTGGTAAGGGTTGGGAAAATTAGAAATAGACAGAATGCTGCAACTCTGGAGAGAAGTTGTAACGTGTGTAAAAGAGCTCGCAGAGACCCCCGATACACCATTTAAAGAAAAATAAAGTCTTTTTACTCATTATTAAGTAAAGCTTCTTGATATACGCTATAGAGAGTTATTGCAGGGGCGGGAAACACGACATAAGGGTAAATTAGCACCATGACAATTCAATATACTTACAAGGCAGCCGATGGGCGGTTCATGCCATCCGTTCCAAGTTCTGAGGAAAGGGGTGGTGCTTATGTACGTGACATGGAGCGAATTGATTTCCTTTGTCGTTATGATTACTAGCATTATTGCTTTAACCATAAAATTACATAAAAAATAGCCGTCCTGCCCTGACAAGCTAACGACTATTTTTTAGTATAAGTTTTGCCGGAGCGGATAGGTTTGCTCTATCGCATCGGCTGTTCTGTAAGTATATTATACCTAAATGGTGTATTTTTGTAAATAGTATTCTAAGGTAAAATAACCTCGGTGATCCAATTCTGAAACCTCACGATTCTACTAGTTATCTATTCGAACCGTCTTAAGGCGTATTAGAATTGATATAAACAAAACTATATAAAGAAAGGGGAATTACAATATGATTGATTTCCAAAACAAAGCAGTTATAAAACTGAGCAGAATTAATGCGGATACAGTAGTAAGTGACATAGCGCCACTATTAGTATCTGGAGAGACTGTCATCGGAGCTTATAAGTCCATGAGGGATTATGTTGTGTTTACCGAAAAGCGTATAATTTCTGTGAACGTACAAGGTATGACAGGGAAGAAGAAAGACTTTTCCACGCTTCCGTATGCAAAGATTCAAGTATTTTCTATCGAGACCGCCGGTGTATTTGATATGGATAGCGAATTAGAATTATATTTTAGTGGTCTTGGAAAGGTTAAATTTGAGTTTTCGGGAGCCAGTGACATTGTAAAGATAGGCCAAATGATCAGCGGATATATTCTGTAGTTTAGAATAAAAAACCGCCCCTGCGCAAACAAGGGCGGAAACCAAGTAACTATCAACGGGTGTACCCGCTATAGTCATCTCCAAGCAAGATGATTATAGCACATTATAGTGCACCCATGCAATAGGGTGTATTTTTTATACCCAAAATCAGGAGGAAATACAATGAGAAATCCACCAGGATACGGAACTATAGTTGATTTAGGAAAAAATAGGCGCAGGCCAATTGCAGTACGTGTTCCGAACGGGAAAAAATTTAATAAGCAGGGAGTAGAAATTAACGATTATAAGTACCTGGACTATTTTCCTCGCACGCCCGAGGGGAAAACGGCTGCAATTGATTTATTAGCAAAGTATAACAGCGGCGTAAATGTGCGGACTATGCCAAACATATCATACTGCCCTACCTTCAAGGAACTATTTGAACTATGGCTTGATCGTCATACCGAGAACCTACGGAAAAAGAAAGGTGGAGTATCTGATCAGTTAGTCACATCCTATAAATCCGCCTTTAAAAAATGTAAACCAGTACACGGCAAACGCATAGATAAGATACAATTCCAAGATATCCAAGATATTGCAGACGATATATCCGAGATGTCATATTCAACTGTTTTGAATGTGAAAATAATACTAAATTTTACGTTCGACTTGGCCAGAAAGCAAAAGTATATCACCGAAAATTTTGTCTCGGATATAGAATTTATATATAAGACTAATGATGAATCAAAACACTCTATGTTTTCCCGTAAAGAAGTTGATATGCTGTGGAATAATAAAGATGATTTTAATGTAAGAATAATACTGATTATGATATATACGGGATTTAGAATAGAAGAACTGCTCTCACAGCTTACGGACAAAGTATATATTGCTGATAGATACATGATTGGAGGGATAAAGACCAAGGCCGGAAAAGACCGCATTATTCCTATTTCAAGGAAAATAATGCCTTTTATTGAGGAAATATACGACAAAGGCAACATTTATCTTTTGCAGCGACAAGACAACCGATATTGGAGGAATAGCTTTTTAATCGAAATTTGGAATCCTGCAATGGAAAAACTGGGAATGAAACACCTGCCCCATGATACAAAATATACTTGCGCGTCTTTATTGGATAGAGCCGGCGTCAATGAAAATTGCAAAAAAATGATATTAGGGCATAAACGTCAAGATGTCACAAATGGAGTTTATGTGCAAAAGGATCTGTTTGATTTAATTAGTGCCATAGATATGATATAAAGTGTATACTTAGTGTAACTTTTGTATTCAAATATATAATTATCTATATCAAAGAAATGGCGTATTTAATGCATTTATGATTAAATATAACTCGTATATTTAAGGAATATTTAAGAAATTATATCCAATGTCTTATTTACTTCCTTTTAAAATACTGCTAAAATGAGGGTTAATCAAAAAGCGGTATATTTTTTTTGCAAATGAGGGCATGTTATGTATTATGTGATTGTAAATCCTGCTTCGAAGTCCGGGCGGGGACGACAGATATGGATAGAACTGGAAGAGGTTTTCAAGGAAGGGGAAATACCGTATAAGGTTGTCTTTTCGAAAGGAATCGGGCACGTTACACAGGTTGTTGCAAAGCTTACCGCTCCTCTTGCCGATAATCCTGCCGCAGATCCTATCAGGCTGATCATTCTTGGAGGCGACGGCACCATGAATGAAGTACTTCAGGGCATCAGTGATTTCGACCGCGTATGGCTGGGCTATATCCCCACCGGTTCCAGCAACGATTTGGCGAGAGATTTACTGCTTCCGAGGAATCCTCTGGATATTCTTTCTACTATTATAGAAGGGAAAGTTGTCCGCACCATGGATCTTGGACTGCTCACTTATGATAATCCGCCGGGAGAACTCTCCAGGCTTCACGCGCAGGAGGTACCGGATACCCGGTATTTTTCTGTAAGCAGCGGTATCGGCTTCGATGCTGCCGTATGTGAGGAAGCTCTGGCCTCCCGTTTTAAAAATATTTTAAACAAGCTTGGACTTGGAAAGCTCACTTACCTCGTTATCGCACTTAAGCAATTGATTGCCGCAAGGTCCGTCTCCTGCGATATCTATCTGGACGATGCGAAGGAACCCATTCACCTGAATAGTTTCTTGTTTACAGCATTCATGATCCACAAATATGAGGGCGGAGGCTTTAAGTTCTGCCCGACGGCTGATTCTGCCGATGGGATTTTGGATCTATGCGTAGTGGGAAATATCCCCAAGCCGATTATATTGCTGGCACTTCCTACCGCATTTTTCGGAAAACATTATATGTTTTCTCAAATAAAGCATTATTCGGCATCAAAGGCAAAGCTTACTGCCTCAATGCCGCTTTGGGTACATACCGACGGCGAAGTGTATGCGAAGTCCGACAGTATCTCTATTTCTTGCATTTCGCAGAAAATAAAATTAATGATGTGATTTTCCGTCTGCCATGGGAGGGCATAAGGTGCAAAATGAAAACTTTTTATGAAAAATATAAGCATGCGATACCGGTCATGATTTATGCGGTAATTTATATGACCTGGTTTCTGTATTTGGAGGAAAGTAATAAGAGAAACTTCCGGGTCATCCATGTGACCTTGGATGATTATATTCCTTTTTGTGAATTTTTTGTCATTCCGTACTTTTTATGGTTCGTTTACGTATCTGCAGTAGTTATTTACTTTTTTTTCAAAAACAAAGAAGATTACGCCAAATCTTGCGTATTCTTCATTATCGGCATGACTATATTTCTTATTATTTCCACGCTGTTTCCCAACGTGCATCATTTACGCCCGGCGGTTATGCCAAGAGAAAATATTTTTACCCATTTGACAACTTACTTATACAGTACGGATACTCCTACCAACCTATGGCCCAGCATCCATGTATATAATTCACTGGGAGCGCATTTTGCCGTTGTAAAGAACCCCCGTCTGGCGGGTAAAAAGTGGGTGGCAAGAGGTTCGTTGATTACATGTATTTCCATTATCCTTTCCACCATGTTCCTCAAACAGCATTCTTTATTCGATGTGGTCACCGCCTTCATCATGGCCGCAATCATGTATGGCATCGTATACAAGTACGACATCGTCATGGTATACAAGGAAAGAGCTCATGCCCGTAAAAAAGCAGCACCGCAGGTCAACTAAGACCTACGGTGTTTTTTAATCGAATTTAAAAATTTAATTGAATTTGAAAAAGCGCTGGCAAATACGGTAACCTTCTACAGAAATCTTTCTGCCGCCCTTTCCGGGAAGATTCATAGAGTTTCCGAGAATGCCGTATCTAAGCCTTGTATAAAGCATTCTATCCTTCTGCTTGATATAATCCCAGAGCTCCTTCTTTTTCGTAAGATGTTCCTCGCTTCCTCCACGGATAAGGAGTATTGAGGAAATCGTCGTTATGATTTCCAAATAGTTAAACATATATTTGCGCATTTTGCGGTTCGCTTTTATTTTAGCCTTATTCTCCGCCATATAATCCACCATGATTTTATTCACCTTGATTTGCTGGTCGATTCTGGAAATCATGATAGTTTCATTTACCGACTGGCCCTCCCGCCCGATGTAGTAGCGGTAAAAATTCACATCGAGATAATACATATTTTTTACAAAAGGAAGAGGCTCGAACACATATAGGTTGTCCACGTAAAAAGTGTGCTCCGGCAGCTTCAGTCCGCAATCCTTCAAAAGTTTCGTCCGAAAGATAACGGAGTGCATAAGGATGTATTGTCCCTTACGGAAATATCTTACATCATTCCATGAGAACATTTCGTCCCGAGGCAGGGCATAGTGATAACGCATGACCCTATTCCTTTTCTCGCCTTCTTTTTCATAGACGAAGTTGCTGATCAGCATATCCAGTACCTTTTCTCCCCCTGCCAAGTTCCTCAGGGTATCCAATACCTGCATGTAATCGCTTTCTTTTACCCAGTCGTCGCTATCCACCACTTTGAAAAACAAACCGGTGGCATTTTCTATTCCTGTATTCACCGCCGAGCCATGTCCTCCGTTTTCTTTATGCACAGCACGTACAATGGACGGATATTTTTCTGCATATTCGTCTGCAATTACCGCGGTACCGTCCTTAGAACCGTCATCCACTATGATAATTTCCACATCCTCTCCGCCTGTAAGCAGAGACTCTACACATTTTCTCATATACCCTTCCGAGTTATAACAGGGTATCGCAATTGTTAATAACTTCATTTTCTTCCTCCAACCATTAAAATTCATGGATTTTATGATTTTCATCCTTAGCAGCTTTTTTATCTAGCTCATGCTCTTATTCTGCACAGACAATGAAGATTTCATTCCTCGTCATATTCCCAGCTTAATATCCAAATATTTGGCATAAGACGCATAGGCCGCAGGAATCGGATAACGTTCTCTTGCCTCATCCTTATCGGCAAATATCCAGCCGGCTTTTGCCACACCATCATTCGGCGCGTCCAGCTCGTCAATTTTAACCGCATAACCTTTCATATGCCATTCCTTATGGGAAAAAATATGCTTCGCTTCTCCAATGCTCTGGATACGAATAACTCTCAGCCCCTTTGTCCTTAGAAAGTAAAGCACCTCTTCCTCCGAGCAGTGCCCCTCCAGCATAGGGAAACCATACATTCCCGCTAACAGCCCCTTCTCCGGTCTTTTTTCAAAAGCGGCCCTATCCTCCGCCTTAATGACGAGCACTGTTTTTTCTTCTATAGCCCTTTCCTTCTTGGTCTTCTTTTTCGGAAATTCAGAGATTCTATCCTGCAAATGTGCCTTGCAAAATATCTTCCATGGGCACTCCATACACTTCGGCACACCGTTTGGCAGGCACACCGTAGCACCAAGCTCCATCAGTGCCTGATTGAAGTCGCCCGGCCTGTCCCCCGGAATCACGGCACTCAACTCCTTTTCCACTCTGCTCTTCGTCCTCTGGGAAAGGATATCCTCTCCGTCCATACGCAGTCTGGAAAGCACCCGCAACACGTTGCCGTCTACCGCAGGCACCACTTTCCCATAGGCGATGGAGGCTATCGCCCCCGCCGTATAGCTCCCGATTCCCGGAAGGGCCATAAGTTCCTCATGCCCGGAGGGCATGACGCCTTCGTACTCCTCCATAATTATTTTTGCAGCACGCTGAAGATTACGGACCCTGTTATAATAACCTAATCCTTCCCACAGCTTTACCAGACGTTCTTCTTCCAAACAGGCGAGGCTTTCTATATCGGGTACCTGACTGATGAATCTGTCAAAATACGGCTTCACTGCCTCTACCCGCGTCTGCTGCAGCATAATTTCGGAAAGCCAGACATAATAAGGGGCAGGATGTTCTCTCCATGGAAGTATTCTCCTGCCGCTGTCATACCATGAAAGCAGCGGCCTCGCGATCAAGTCCAGCTCGTTCAATACTACCGGCACCGGATTATCGATTTCCATGCTGTCCGGTGTTACAACACAGTCGTAAGCCAGGATCTTCACTCCCGCCTCCCGCGCCTTCAAAAGCGCCTGCGCAAAGGCCGGATGAGTTTCCACATTAGGTGCAAAAAAATCTACCGCCCTCATCTGGATTACTAATATAATATACGCACTATATCCTTCCTCTACCGCCTCCGCCAGCTCTTCCACATGCTTCACGGCACGCTCCGACGGAGCATCGGGAAAATACACAGCATTATCCCGCTCCAGCGTTACACCCTTTACCTCGAGGAAGATATTTTCCTCCTCCGTCTCTATATAAAAATCGAATCGTGAATTTTTGTAGACCTTTTCCGGATATACATTTTTTAATCCCGGGAAAAGCTCCTTCTTAAGAAGCCATTCGTGCACCGCTTTATTGGGAGCAGCCGAATCCATATTTATCATGCGCGCGCCTTTTTTTACCGCTACAAGATCATAGGCAGTGGAGCGTTCCTCATTGTCACTCTTCTCCAGATACACCGTAGCACGGTGAACCAAAAGCTCCCTGCATCTTCCTGTATTTTTCACATGGACCTTTTCCCTTTTTCCGTTTATTTCCACATAGGCAATAAAACGGTTCGGACGATCCAGAAATTCACCCTCCGTAATGTTCCTATATTTCATTTCAATACCATATCTTTCCTATGAGCGCTTTGGTATCAGCGCAATCTGTTGCATTCAAATTTCTCAAGCTTAAGGAGACAATTTCTAAGCTCCAGGAATCTTTCCTCTATATCCCCGGACTTTACTTCTATATCAGTAGCTATTGCCATAACATTTATCATATCGTCAGTAATACGGTGATGAATACCAGTAAGTATATTCAGCCTCTCCTCATAAGAGTCCGCCTCGAGAAACTTAAGTACCTGAGGGTCAATATCTAAAATTTGTTCTTCTTGTTCGCTTATCGGTACTGTTACCGATTCTATCACTAATTCTTTTTTCGCTTCCATTGCCGGTACTTTTTCTTGTCCGTTTGCTGGATCTTTTACCGGTGCATTGGCAGGTTCTCCGAAAGCCTGAGTCATCGCTGCCAACTCGAATCTATATTCCTGTGTCGCTTGAGGATATTTTTCCTTATCCAGCTTCTCCAGAAATATATCCATAGGTCTTGCATAAGTCTTGTAATTTCCGTACATAGCCTGATATATGACAAACATTTCTCCCGTTTCCGAGTGCTCCGCTATTGTAATGATTTGATAGGTATTTCCCTTGAAATGCCTGTAAATCTCATGTGGCTGCGGTATATGCTGCATAATGTATCCTCACTTCTTTCTTGAATTTTAACCTTGTCCTTACTATTATAATACCCAGCCGTCAACTTGTCATGCTTTTCCTGCT
>JAEWPN010000004.1 GCA_023399455.1 Bacillota bacterium | reverse complement strand
TGGTGCGTTAGTAACGGATATATAAGCAGTAATCATCTTAGGGATGAGGAATTCGATGATGAGGCTTTTATTTTTAAAAGCATTGAGGCGATGGATATTACGGTCTTTTACGATGCTACGGTAGAACACCTGATAGCCAGCCTTCAACTTAACAAACTGTTTTACGAGCTGTTGATCAGAGGATTTTATGAAGGCATAAGGACGATCGATGATTTTATAAGACTTAAATACAGCGATGTTGACTTTGACAATCGCACAATATATACAGGCGGAGTCTGCAAGCAGATGTCAGACAGATTTTTTGAATTGCTGATTCAGTACAAAAGCTGTTATACATGGGAAGTATGCTGGACGAGAAAGGAATTTATCGGGGATAATAATAAAATAAGCGTTCAGGACATGAACCAATATAAAGATTATATTATAAAGATAAAGGAAATAGATGACCTGACCGATGAACTTTACAAATCCAGAATGGCGGCAATCATCGGGAAGTATTTCATTCGCATTTCCCAGTATGCGGGTTATAGCGTTTCCGCGGATATGTTGTATATTTCCGGCTTTGTTAATTATGTAAAAGAGGTATGTGACAGAGAGAACAAACCGGTTGAGTATTATATCAAATTGTTCTATGTGAGGCTAAACCAAAGAGGATTTACGAGAATTAAGAACTTATCTGATGAATATGGATTTTCTGCGGGAAATACGACACCCCTAGAAATAAGAAGAAAATGCCTGCCATATATAGTGAGAGGAAAATACTATCGTTAAAGCGGATAGTATTTTTTTGTACAAAGAGAAATGTGCAGGGTGCAATGTACAGATGGAACGGCGCATTGTTCTTTGTTTGATCACATAATAAAAATATTCCCATATATGTTCTGGACATTAGATATTGACAGCCCCTCCTAAATGTAATAATATGGAAAAAGAACAGGTGTTCGAATGGAGGGGAGCATGGAAACGAATGACTTTTTAGATGAACTCGATGAATATATAGGACAAACTCTGGCTGTGAAAATTTTACCCCAAATGACTAACTTTGAGATAAAATCCCGTAAAGTGATATTATATAAAATGCTGCATAAACAAGAAGGCAATCGGCTGCTGTTATATGCCGGAGGGTATTCCGGTGCTGAAGAGATTGACTTATGTACTATTGATAGGATCGATAAGCTGCAGTATGGCAGCAGGCTGCTTAATACTTACACGGTAAGCTACGAGCTGATATTCGGTGAATACAGCATATTTTTGACGATAAAAGAATGAGCATTATGCGGTATACTGCGGGGAACGTAGCACCACTACGCACCCAAAATCACGCCTTGTCTAGCACAAAGTGAAGCGTCTTGCTGGGTACGGGCAGTTTTCAGACACACTATGGGATAATCTGAAGAGATTTATGTAAAAAGAAAAAGAGGTATTGAAATTATGGCAAAAGTAATGATGAAAACGGCAATAGAGGGGAATATAGATAAATTTGACGCATTTAGGGCATTATGCGAAGAACTTGGGCTTAACATGCTGACGGGAAGTGAGCTGAATGATTATGGAGTAGAAGCAGGAGTTTTATACAAATATACAGATTCGGAATGTGAAGGAGAAGATGAAGAGTGTGAGAAGGATAAAGCGCTGGTGAGCAGTGACTATAGAATGGTAACCTTATTTGAGAGCTTGCTTATTGTAAAAAGTTTAATATGATTCGAGGGCCTGTGATTCACCATCCGCTCATTATAAAATGGGATGACGTATTTTCAGGTGCATTTGGATATGTTCTAAAATATTAATTTAACTGTTGACAGAATGCAAAAAAGCATATAAAATAATCTTTGCGTGCAGGAATGGCGGAATTGGCAGACGCGCACGGTTCAGGTCCGTGTGATAGCAATATCATGAGGGTTCAAGTCCCTTTTCCTGCACTTATCGCTTTTATGAAACTTCGCTTTTCATAAAGGCGATTTTTTATTTCATAAGAAGGACTTTGTTGCGTTGTAATAGTAAAGTTTCGGTTTCCTATAAAATAAAAGCACTCCGTGCAGGATGCGTTATCATTAAAACAGCGGGCCGGCTTCATTTTGCCGACCCGCTGATGTTATGTACTTGAATCTTTAACGTTACAACAAGCTGTCAAGTAAATTACCTACGGAATAATTGCTGCTGTAAGAACCGGTATAATTGTAAGTATTTGCTTTCAGAGCCTCGCGGCTTGCAGCATAGTCGATATAGGAAGCCTGGGTTGAAATGCTGTAAGCAAATGAAGGAGAATTATTGAATACGGACTTCAGAGTAGAAATATCAGCCGATTCAAAAGCCTCTTTATCGAGTGTAAGTCTATTATCACTTCCTACCGTAATCCCGACTTTCTCCAACGTCTTAGAATATAAACTTGTGATATTGGTCATATTGGACGCGGCCTTTGAAACAGAAGAAGAATCCGATTTCGATACCGAATCAATAAGAGAATTATAGTTGGTAACAAAGGTAGATACGGCTTTATAAATAGCCTCCGTATCATACTGCTTTGTGGTAGTAGTAGTGCCGTCGTCATTTTTTGTAGTTACATTTTTTTCTTTAAATAAAGAATCTGAGCCTTTGTTAATCAAAGAATCGGCGGACTCTTTCAGCTTGCCGGCAGAGCTTTCGATGGCAGTCAGAGTCTTGACGGAGTCTGCGGCCAAAGAAGTAGAAAGCTTCGAGGAATTGCTCGTTGAGGTGCTCGAAGAATCGCTGCCTACTTTATTATAGTATGCTTTTAAAAGTTTTCCATAGCTTCCGTTCTTAATGCTGGCATAGTCGGATAAATAGTTCAGATTACCGAGACTAGAGCTGGAACCGGAAGATGATAAATTGGAAAATAAATAAGAAACATCAGATCTTACATTAATATTCATATAATCACTCCTTTGATAGTTACAGAGGCATCCGTGCCTTCTTTTCGCTTTTGTAAGATGGTTAAATAGGGTATAATATCTCT
>JAEWPN010000239.1 GCA_023399455.1 Bacillota bacterium | reverse complement strand
GTCTACCTGCCATACTACATTATCTCCCAGACGAAGCATATCTATGGCCTTGTCGAAGCCCTTCATTCCCGTACTGACACTATCCAATATTCCCATAGCGGTCCCTCCTGCAGTATCTGTTTCCAGTGTATAAGCCAAAGTTACTGTTCACTCCGTTCACAGTAACGCATGATTTCTGCATGTAGATTCGCTACGCGAAGCAGAAATCATCTCTTGCATCACATTCTTACGTAGCTTAACAGCAAGTGTTAAGCTACTGTGTGAACAGTAGCAGCCGAATTCTTATTCTGTTTTTTCTAAAAGCATATTGTATACATCACGCTTTCCAATTCCTCTGTCTTTTGCAACGAGCTTCATAGCTTCCTTTCTCTCTATTCCTTGATCTTCATAATACCTCATATGCTCTTCTACAGGCATTTCCTTCCAGGAAAGCGCGGCTTCCTCTTTCTTCTCCTCCAGACTCTTTCCCTGAATGACCAGTACATATTCACCCCGAGGTTCGTTCTCCTCATAAAAGGTAAGTGCCTTTTCGATGGTCATAGGCAGGATGGTCTCGAATTTTTTCGTAAGCTCCCTGCATATGGTGATTTTACGCTCTCCCAACGCTTCATAAAGCTCTTCCAGCGTCTTTCTTAAATGATGGGGAGCTTCGTAGATAATCATCGTCCGGCTCTCCGCCGACAGCTCCTTAAGTACAGCTTTTTTTTCCTTCTTATTATCGGGCAGAAATCCCTCAAAACAAAACCGCCTGGTGCTTAAACCCGATAGGGTAAGCGCGGTAATACACGCCGCAGCCCCCGGAAGAGAAGTTACGACGATTCCTGCTTCCTGGCAAAGCGCTACCAAAGTTTCCCCCGGATCTGAAATTGCAGGCGTTCCTGCATCGGTAATGAGCGCTACCGTTTTTCCCTCTTGCATCTGTCCGATAAGGTAATGCGCCTTTTCCACCCGGTTGTACTCATGATAGCTAGTCATCGGTGTTTTTACACCGAAATGATTTAACAGCTTAATGCTGTTTCTCGTATCCTCCGCCGCAATCAGATCCACACTCTTTAGGGTATCTATTACCCGAAGCGTTATATCGTCCAGATTTCCGATCGGCGTAGCACACAAATATAATATTCCCGCCATATTGATAACCGTGCCTTTCTCATAACCTCCTAATATCCGTAAATATCATATATTTCCGGCATATAAACTCCAGGCTCCTTGTATACAATCAGAGGCTTTTCTACCGTGATCCTCGGCCTGCCGCCGCGGTTCGCTTCTATGAGAACCATATTCGGCTCCTTATCCACATACGGATATACAAGCTGCATACGCTTCGGCTCCAGCTTATACTCATGAAGGAGCACCATAATTTCCGCCAGCCGAAAAGGTCTGTGCACCATGAAAAAATTCCCGCCGGGCTTAAGAAGTCCTGCTGCCTGCGATACCACATCCTCTAAGGTGCACAATATCTCATGGCGTGCAATCGCTTTGGGCTCCCCAGGATTCTGCAACCCATGGTTAGAGGTCATGTACGGAGGATTACATGTAACTACATCAAAAGAAGCAGCTCCGAATAACGTCCCTGCCTCCCTTAAATCTCCCTGCACAATAGCAATCTTATCCTGAAGATTATTAAGCGCCACACTCCGCATCGCCATATCGGCACTTTCTTCCTGAATCTCCAGCCCTGTTAAATGGGCGGCCCTGGTCTTTGCCTCCATGAGTATAGGTATAATCCCAGTTCCCGTACCCAGGTCGAGAACCCTGTCACCCTCTCCCGCACGGGCAAAACCGGACAAAAGAACAGCGTCCATCCCAAAGCAGAACTTCTCAGGATTCTGAATAATCTTATAGCCGTTTCTTTGCAGTTCATCCAGCCTTTCCTTTTCTTTCAGATTAATTGTCATCCAGTTTAGATTTTCCTTCCTGCTTTTCCAATTTCTCCAATTCCTTAAGCTGTTCGTCGCTCACTTCCACCTTCGTATTCTTATGCTTCTTCTTAAACCTGAGCTGATTTACTTTATATTCCTGAATTTCTTTCTCATCGTCCTTTTCTATGATTACCTTCACAAGCTGCCTTAAGACATTTACGCTCTGTACCTCGCCCTTGTAACCATCTTCAGTAGTCACATAATCGCCTACGTTAGGAAGCTTGCGGTTCAAATCCTCATATGTTTCCTCTTCATTTTTCAAGCAGCACATCAAACGCCCGCAAACGCCCGATATTTTAGTAGGATTCAGGGAAAGATTCTGCTCCTTCGCCATCTTGATGGATACCGGTACGAACTCGGACAGATAGGAATGGCAGCAAAGCGCACGCCCGCATATGCCAACTCCTCCCACGATTTTCGTCTCGTCTCTGACACCGATCTGACGGAGCTCGATCCTCGTCTTGAATACCGCTGCCAGATCCTTTACAAGCTCACGAAAATCTATGCGTCCATCCGCCGTAAAATAAAACAATACCTTATTATTATCGAAGGTATATTCCGCGTCGATGAGCTTCATATCCAGTTCATGCTTTCTTATCTTCTCGAGGCATATTTTGAATGCCTCTTTTTCCTTAATCTTGTTCGCCGCCTCTTGTTCGCCGTCTTTTGCCGTAGCGACGCGCAGTACAGGCTTCAAAGGCTGAATCACCTTCTCCTCCTCCACCTCTCTGGGATCGCCTACCACCGTTCCGTATTCGATTCCTCTGGCGGTTTCCACGATAACATGCTCGCCTCTTTTTATACTCAAATGGCCGGGATCAAAAAAATAAATCTTTCCTGCCGTCCTAAAACGTACACCTATTACCTTTACCATTTAACAGCTATCCTCCTTTTCCCATGAGTGTCTTTTACTCTTATGAGTGTCTTTTACTCTTATGAGTGTCTTTTACTCATTAATATCAGGAATTCTCCTTGACCGTCAGGAGCAGAAGCTCCATGGTCAGATCGAAGTTTACATTTGCATTCAAGCGGTTCTTTGCTTTTTCAAGCGCACTTATTACCAGCTCAATCCCTTCGTAAGTGCTTCTGTCCGCTACCTTTCTAATATACTGTATTTCCTCTCTGAAAATCAAGTGATTTGCATCGTTTGTCGCCTTGAACATGAGTACGTCTCTATACCAAATGGACAAAATATCCATATAATCGTTCACATCCAGTTTATATTCGCCAATTTTCTTGATTGCCGCAACAATTTCGTTTATTTCCATATCATTAATATATTTTAAAAGTGTAATCGCTTCTTCCTTTACGTGCTCGAAATCTTCACTGGAAGCTAAAAGCTTCGCCTTTCCGATATTGCCTCTGGCAAAAGCCACACAGATATCCGCCTTATAATCCGGCACCTGCATCGTTTCCATCAAAAAACGCTTTACCTGCATATCCTTCACCGGCTTCATATTCAGCACTACACACCGGCTCTGAATCGTAGAAAGCAACGACTCCATATTTGTTGTCAAAATTAAAATTACCGTATACTCCGGCGGTTCCTCCAAGGTCTTCAGCAGAGCATTCTGTGCCTGAACTGTCATCTTCTCGCCTTCATTTATTATATATATTTTACGGGGGCTGCTATAGGGCTTAATTGCAACACTTCCGTTAATTTGTCCTCGAATATCCTCCACGCCTATCGTTCCCGGTTTCTCATGCGTCACATAGATGACGTCCGGTTGATTTCCCGTAGCCATCTGCTTGCAGGAACGGCACACACCGCAGGGCTCCACATTCCCTGAAGGAATATCATTATCCTGAGTCTGTGTTTTTTCACACTGCAAAGCCGCCGCAAATATCCCGGCAATAAATTCCTTCCCGGAACTTCTTTCCCCATTGATGATATACGCATGGGATACCTTATTTAATTTAAGGGCATTCTGCAAATGCTCCTTCAGCTGTTCCTGCCCGATAATATCCGTAAATCTCGCCATCCCGAACCTCCGTTTTATCACAATGTCTATTTTAATTATAGCTTTTTTAAAAAATACTGCATCAAGTAAATATATCCAAAAGTAATCCCCTGATTTCACCGATTTTACTCAGGATACTCAGATTGTCCTTTTCCTCTTTTACCAGCTCCTGCGCCAACTCATCCAGTTTCTCATCGATTAAGCGTATGATACCGTATACCCGGTGACGTCCCCGCTTGTCCAAAAAGTTCTCTCTTGTAAAAGAATGTGAATGACTGACTACCTCATTCATAAACTCTTTAATCAGACCGCGGTACTTCTTCATATCCTTTACATCGCGCCGCTTGGAAAGCTTATCGCCCTGCATGGTAATCTCCTCCATAAGAGAGGTAAGTCTTGCCTGCAGTTCTTTCTCCTCGATATGGCTGACAAGAGTAAACTTAAAAGTACCGTCCGCAGACTGCTGTTTTTCCACCGGCTCTGCCGGAACCGGATTCATAACCTGATTTACTTTTATATCCATATCTGCCTCCTTACGTAA
>JAEWPN010000210.1 GCA_023399455.1 Bacillota bacterium | reverse complement strand
CCAAATATCCGCGAATATTATACCACAACCTTTATACTGCTGCCTACATTTGTTTTTGTAACCACTATTTGTTTTTCTATCTTTTCCGCCAGCTCGGGAACATGGGAAATAATCCCTATTAAACGGTCTTTTTCCACTAACGACATGAGTGTCTGACATGCCTGCTCCAGCGACTGGGCATCCAGAGAGCCGAAGCCCTCGTCAATAAAAAGGGTCTCCACGCGAATGCCTCCGCTATAGCTTTGAACTACATCGCTCATTCCCAGAGCAAGAGATAACGATGCCTTGAAGGCTTCCCCTCCGGACAGCGTTTTGACCGAACGAGATTTTCCCGTATAATAATCGAGCACCTGCATTTCCAGATTATCTTTCGTTCTGCCGTCGCTCACTTCTTCCGCCCTGGAAAGTTCAAAGCGGCCTCCCGTCATCTTGGAAAGCCTGATATTTGCCGCCCGCAGGATTTCTTCGAAATATCCGGCCAGCACGTATTGCTCAAAAACAAGCCGCTTTGGATTGTTGCCTGAGGCCAGATTGTCCAGATCCTTTACCATTCCGTATTCCCGGTTCAGTCTTTGCAGGCGCTCCTGTTTCTCCTGAAGGGACTTTTTGATCTTTTTTACCTCCTGTAAGCGGTAATTCCATTTATTCTGCAAGGAAATCGCCGATTGTCTTTCTTCCCGTTTCTCTTTTAGCTCCTCTTTAAGTATCCCCATATCCCCGCTCTTTTTGTCCCTGGTCTCCTCCTTAAGATGAGAAATCAGGCGCTCCGAGGCCTCCAATCTTCTATGATAATCGTTGATTTCATTTTCCAGAAGTTCTATTTGTGCGCTGCTTCTTACGCTCTGCTTAAAGCTTTGAAAATCTGGAAATCCTGCTGTTTTATGCTTTTCTTCAAAAGAGTCTTCCGCTTCCTTCACCCTCTTTCTCTGGAGGATGATTTCATGTTCCATCTTTCCAAGCGCTGCCGCCCTTTCCTCCATCTGTACCTGAAGTCTTTGATACAGGACAACAGTTTTTTCATATTCTGAATATGGCATTTTATCCACCACTTCCAGAACGTCCTTCTCCGTCCCATCCAGTGCGGCGGAAATCTCCTTTATCTGCCTCTTCACATTCTCTTCCTGCTCTAATCTCCCCTGCACTTCTCCTTTGCAGGAAGAGGCCTTTCCATGAATTCCCATAAGGCTTTGATTAGCCCTTTGATAGTTATCCCTGAGAGTTTTCAGCTTTTCTTCATCAGGAATATTTTCCGTGATTTCAGCGATACGGGGATGGTCGAGAGAACCGCAGACCGGACAAGGCTCACCTTCCTTCAGAAGCCTTGCCGCAATGCCCACCGCCGCCCGCTTGTAAATCTTATCCGCTGCTTCATACGCTTCTTTTTGTTCTTCCGCCGTCGCTTCTTTTTCCATATATTCCTTTTGAAGATTATATAACTCCGCTTGCTTTTTCTCCTTCTGCTCCACTACTTCCCGCAAAAGCATCTTTTTCTCTTCATAGGCATTTCTATCTTCGTAAGCCGTAGTTATCTTATCCTTTTTATCATAAAGAGGGCTCAGTTTTTCTCTTTTGCCTGTGAGATTTTCCAGCTCCTTTTTTTCCTCCTGCTGCTTCTGGAGCAAGGACGTTAACAGCTTCTTTTCATTTTCGCTTCCAATATACTCTCCGTTAAGCCCGGCAGCCGCCCTTGCTTTTTTCAGCTCCTGCGCTTTTCTATCGATTTCCCTCTGGCTTTCCTTCAAGATGCGGATAGTTTCCTGCTCCTTCTCCAGCTTAATAAGCATATCATTTATTTGCTCCCCAAGGCTTATCTCTTCCATCAGGGCAGTAATTTCCTTCTCAACGTCCGTATATGCCTTTTTCGCCTGTGAAAATGCCTCCGCATGCCTGGAAAACGCTTCTCCCAGGCAGTCGATGATCTTATCATAGCGATAGCTTTCCCCCGATAAAAGGGCGGAAAGCTCCTCATTATCTTCCGTTTCACTTGAGGAGAGCATATGGATATCCTCCTCCATGCGGTGCCTGTATTCCATCACCTGCTTGTACAACTCATTGGAGCGGCCGCGCAGGATTCCTGCAAATCTATCGTATACAGCAGTAGCGAATATCTCCCTGAAGATTTTCGTCTTTTCTGCAGGGGACGCCACAAGAAGCTTGGCGAACTCCCCCTGGGCTATCATGGAAATCTGTTTGTACTGGCGGTAATCCAGCACGAGGATTTCCTGCAGCTTTCGGTTCACCTCACTGCTTCCCTGTATCGCGCTGCCATCAGGCATATACAGTACCGCGTTCTCCTTCTCCTTAGTAAACTCTCCGCTTCCGCTCTGCCTCCTCTTTGGACGAAGGTATTCGGGATTGCGCACGATGCGGTATTCCTTACCTCCATGCCGCATCAAAAGCTCCACGAAGGTAGCGGTATCAGCGCCCGCAAAATCGCTGCGCACACTGTTCTTTTCCCTCATCTCCCCACTCATATACCCGTAGAGAGCATAGGTAATCGCATCGAAAAGTGTCGTCTTTCCCGCACCGGTAGCACCTGTAATAAGGAAAAGCCCTCTCTCCTCCAACCGGGTAAAGTCTACCTCCACCTTGTCTCTATACGGTCCCCAGCCGGAAATGATCAGAATCTCAGGTTTCATATTTCCTGCCCTCCTTCCGTCTCCTTCGCCGTTTCCAGAATAATCTCCATGCGTTCTTCGTCCGGCTCTTCGTTTCGTACCATTTGATAAAATCCGGCAAACAGTTCAGGAATGCTCTTTCGCTTTTCCACTGCCCTGCTTTCGTATTCCGGATTCTCCCTGCCCTCATTTTTCATCAGCACGATCTGCATAATGTTCGGGTAAACGTTCCGCAAAGTACCGATGGGGTCGATCAATTCCTCCTCGTTAGTGAGCTGTGCCTGGATATAGTCGAACCTATCCGCCGCTTCCACCACCTCTTCCGCCATCAGCTCGTCCATTCTGCCTCTTATTTTACGCATTTCATGCAGCGGCTTGAGGGGAAGCTGCTTTACCGAAACTTCTCCCTCTCCCTTTATCTCTACCAGATTCACTGTCTTCGTCCGCCCCGCCTCCGAAAAAGAATAGGCCAACGGCGCCCCTGCATAATAAACCTGCTTTTCGCCTATTCTCTGCGGCTTATGAATATGCCCCAGCGCCACATAGTCGAAACCATCAAAAAGAGAAGCCTCCACGTTATCCAGCCCGCCCACATGTATCGTCGTCTCTCCATCGGAAAGCTCCGGTTCCCTGCCGCAGTCCGTGACGAAAAAATGGCTCACCAGCACTCTCCTGCCCTCCTCCTTTTTCTCCTCTGCCGCAAGCATCTTCTCCACCGCTTCTCCGTTTGTTCTGGCACCCACTGCCGCAGGCTTTATAAAGGGCATCAAAACAAAGGTTACTTCTCCGTATTCATCAAAAAAAGCGACCTTCTTTAAGCCTTCTTTATATACTCCCGCTATATATACCCCTTTTTCTTTCAGTATTTCCTCCGCGAAGCTCACACGTTCCGGAGAATCATGATTACCGCTTATCAAGAGCACCGAAACGCCAAGCTTCACCAGCTGTGTAAGAAAATCGTCTAACAGCGTCACTGCTTCGGATGGCGGAATTGCTCTGTCATATACGTCTCCGGCAATCACTAAAGCCTGAACGGCCTCTTTCTTTACCATATCTGTAATCTGCTCAAGAATATATCTCTGATCCGATATCATGGAAAAATCATTGACCGTTTTTCCAAGGTGCAAATCTCCCGTATGCAGAAATCTCATAAATATAACTCCCCATTCTTCTTAAACCACTCATCTCCGTTGGTCAGCAAATAATCCTCTCCCTCCGATACCGCCTTTATAAAGTCGTGAATATCGGCCAGCTTCCGTTTAAAGGCAACTCCGCCGCCCAGAAGCGATGTCATATGGATATCGGATCCGGCAGTCATGAGCAGATTGTTTTCTTTCGCATAGGCGATTGCCCTCTGGTCAAAAGCCGGATTGTAATGGGATATACTCTGCTTATTGGAATGGGTAGCGTTGATTCCCTCCACTCCATCTACATAATCGGGGTACAGTCTTATTTCCGGAATATAGGATTCTTCCCGAAACGGATGTGCGTGTATCACCATACCGCCCGCCTGCTTTACCAGCCGGTACTGCTCTTCCACAGATGCCTGCCGCAGCTCCGGATGAGTTAACATAAAGTCCTTATCCACTCCATAAATCAGAAATTCCGTTCCCCGGAATCCTGCTTCGTATCCGAAGAAAACATCCAGGCCTATCTTATCTCCCGTGCCCTTCGCTTCCTCATAGCCCTTTACAAATTCGTTCACCCATTCCTTCCATGGCTTCGTCCGGTATACTGCCGTATTCCCGCCCCAATTGTGGTCCGTCACAATGATTCCTGTATAGCCCGCCTCTTTGCATGCTTTTGTCATCTCCGCGCCTGTATTATGCGCGCACGCACTGCTCTGCGAGGTGTGTAGGTGTGTTTCATATAAATAAGGATATTCTTCTGGTAATTTTATTTTCTGCACTTTAGTTTCCTGCCTTTTCTTATCTGGTCTTTTGTATAGTGTGCTGTATTAATAACTTTTTATTGCCGGCTTTTTAATTTTGATACATATAAAGAATATCACATTTTGTCCTTCCCTGCATTTCTAATCCCGATATTTAATAAATTATCAGAACCAAGGTCCTATAGGATCGAGGTGCCAAAAGTCAGTTTGCGGGCTTTATCAGGCAATAGGAACAAAACAAAAAGAACGACTGCGCCTATGAAAATATTTAGAAGTTCTTTCTCTGTATATTTGTGCCATAGCAGAAAACAAAACTGTTTGAGCGCAGCGAGTTTTTTTGTTTTCTGCTATGCTTGGCTCAAATTTACTGAGAATTAGAACTTCTTATATATTGGAATCCGGCGCAGGAGTCTTTTTGTTTTGGGCATATTGTTTGGAGACGTTCGCGAAAAGGACCTTTTGACATCCTAATCCTATAAGACAACAAAAATGAGCCGAAACGGCCCATTTTCAAGTACGAATATATAAAATAAATGTCAATAATATTTACCTTTGATTCGGATTTATATAACAAACTGTTCCATGTATCTTTTGCTCAGTTTAAGACTCTTTATAATATCTCCTCTCGTTCCTTCAAAAGCCCTGTCCTCGACCTCTATGCAGGAATACCCTTCATATCCTACGTCGGACAGCGCACTGACGTATTTTCCCCAATCCACATCGCCCAGTCCCGGGAGCTTGGGCGACATATAGGCAAGCGGATATGCCATGCTTCCTACTTTCTCCAGGCGATCCTTATACAGCTTAATGTCTTTATAATGCACATGAAATATCTTGTCTGCAAACTCATAGATAGGCTTAATATAATCGATCATCTGCCAAACAAAATGGGAAGGATCGTAATTGATTCCCAGATAATCGCTGGGTATCAGTTCGAACATTTTTCTCCAAATCTCAGGTGTGGAAGCAAGATTCTGCCCGCCCGGCCACTGCTCCGGGCCAAATAGCATGGGACAATTTTCAATTGCGATCTTCACCTTGTTTTCTTCTGCAAATGCCATAATCGGTTTCCATATATCCGCGAATATATTCAGATTCTCTTCTACGGTTTTATGTTGGTCTCTGCCGATAAAAGTAGTTACCATATTTACGCCTAACT
>JAEWPN010000176.1 GCA_023399455.1 Bacillota bacterium | reverse complement strand
GTTCCCACGGGGCTTGTTTCGGTGACTCTATTCGAAGTATTGTCCTTTTATTTTTCAAAAAAAAGACAGATTGGTACTTTAGGAGAAGTTATATTTTTTAAAAATTACATTTTACGGAAACTCAAGGTCTCTTTAAGAGATTCTCTTTTTCCACTTTCTTTTCCGTTCCCCCAAGCGCTCTCATTTAATTCATTGAGTCGTTATCGCCTGAACCAAATGGTTTACATGGTCCATCAAAATCCAATCCTGGTTTTTAGGCACAGTAAAAGGCGGAATCCCTCCAAAAGATTCTATACAGACCGCATTCTCCACATGCTCCTTTGATATGTTTTTTTCAATTATCTTCTGAAATGTATCCGGATAAGAATTACACAGAAAAAAAGCTGTCTTCTTTGAAAGGATTGCTTTCTTATTTTTATCAATAAAATTCTTCATGGGCTTATAAAGTTTACCCATTCTTACGCCGGAACCCAGTATCAACATATCAAAGCTTTCAATACTCGGTTCTTGCCTTGCCAAGTCACAAATGGTGCAATCCTTTATTTTGGCTGCCAGTAATTCCGCACACTCCCGACTGGCACCGGATTTTGTTGAATATACAATCAATGTATTCATCCTTCCAACCTCCATCTTAATTATCGCTTAAATGACGATACTCATTAAAAACTGTGTTCCATCTGTTGAACATTTTTTGAACATGTTCAGTATAGCCTCTTTTTGCATTTATTTCAAGTGTGTTTATAAATTTTTTTATATTTGTAAAGTCTATACTCTCAAAAATGAATGGATATCAGTGAGTCTATCAAAACGAAAAGCAAGGCATATGCCTTGCTTTCTTGTTAACGGATTAATTTGTCGTATATCACAACGGTTATTATTGAAACAAGAACAATTACAGTATTTGCGGCAATTGTTCCCGGCCAGGTCATAGTCATAGTGCCAAAGATAGGGGACGCCGCATTGAACATAGTATGGAATAATACACACATGAACACACAGCCTTTTCCTGATATTTTATATATTGCCCCGTTGAAAAAACGAAACGCCATGAGTTGAACTGCAAACATCCAAAAGTTAATGAGTCCTTCTCCGTGATTCGTTCCCGGAATGAAGAAGAGAGGGATATGCCATAAGATCCAAATGATTCCAACAAAAACAGAAGATAAAACATATCCATATTTTTTGTCAAGCTCCGGCTGCAATACGTACATCCAGCCGGCTTCCTCCAACCCACCGATAATAAGACAACTAGGCAGGGAAAGAAAGAACGTATAAAATGGAAGTACCATTTCCGCCCGGCCTGAAACTGCAATATGCATCCAAAAGTACAGTGAAAGCCCCGCAACGACGAACAAATAAAGAGAAAGGTTATTCTTGGCATAAAAAACAGTTTTCAGCCACTCCTTAAAATCTGCTATTTTGTTATTTTTCTTCAGAACGATATATGAAGCAATAGCCGGCGACAAAATATAGATTGCAAAAGGAATATTCATCCCGAATTGCCGGAACGAATGAACCCAATTGTAAACTGTATATCCGAATTGTCCAAGAGCAATCAAAGTACCTGACACGAGATAGGCTATGCAAAATGTCAGCATCGTAAACTGTACTGCGATTTTTTTGTCTGTCACGATTTCTTCACCTCACATTTTGAAGTATACCTTACTCTTGACGAATGGACGCTTTGACTTTTATCGCCTAATGTCCGCTTTCTGCCGATTCAAAGCTGCACCCCGTGCAAAATATGGATTATCTGCGTCCGCATTATAGCCATGATTATCCATTGCGAATATTATACCATGATTATTGTCTTATTGAAAGATTGAATAATTATGAGACGATATTCACACACTTTTTATTCCTGCCTCGTTTTTTATTGAAAAGAACAGAGCTACTGCTCTATGATCAAAAATCAATCATTTTGCAGCAGCCCCCCCTTTATTTTGCAAGTTGTAATAAAATACCTACGCAAGTATCAATTCCAAGGTTTGATGTATTCAGACAGATATCATAATAGTCAGCTACTCCAAACTCTGTATTCGTATAATAAGAGCAGTATTTTTTCCTTGTCTTGTCTATGGCACGAATTTCTTCACTCATTTTTGCTGCTGTGGCATCCGGCATTTTTTCCTTCATTCGTTCCATCCGCCAGTAAGGGTCTGCATACACAAATACATGGAGACTATGATCAAACTCTTTCAGAATTGTATTGGCATTGCGTCCTACAATTACACAATTCCCCTTTTCTCCGATTTTTCTGATCACCTGTTGCTGTGCATCAAAAAGCTTTTCGCTCAGCGGCTTGTTGTAAAAATCGAAAAGACTCTGTGCAAATCCAAAATTCATTGGAACCTTTTCATCCCACTTAAGCAGACTTTCTACATCGACATTAGATTCTTTTGCTGTTTTTAAGATAATTTCTTTATCATAATAATCATAATTCAGAGCCTTTGCGATCTTACGGCCGATCTCTCCGCCTCCTGCGCCGAACTCTCTGCTGATTGTAATTATCTTCTTCATATTTCTCCCCATGCTCCTTTCAAAGTCTGGAGACTTTGTGCCGGTGTGCATGCACACCTTAAGCACAAATCTCCGGTTGAAAGAATTAATTCTTTCAACCTTCTTCCTCCGGATGAATTATAGAACTTTATTTAAGAAATCAATCGTTCTGGCTTCTTTGGGATTGTTAAAAATCTCTTCCGGCCGTCCCTGCTCTACAATATATCCTGCATCCATAAAAACAACCCTGTCCGCAACTTCCCTTGCAAAGCCTATTTCATGTGTCACAACAATCATCGTCATTCCGTCCGCAACAAGCTCCTGCATAACATTTAAAACTTCTCCTACCATTTCCGGATCCAGAGCTGATGTAGGTTCATCAAAAAGCATGATGGCAGGATTCATCGCCAGTGCCCGAGCGATCGCAACACGCTGTTTCTGACCGCCTGACAACTGGGATGGGTATGCATCAGATTTTGCATCAAGTCCTACTCTTTTTAAAAGCTGCAGTCCTTTTTCCTTTGCTTCTGCTTTTGTCATCCTTTTTAATTCAACAGGTGCCAGCATAATATTTTCCAGTACTGTTTTATGAGGGAACAGATTAAAATGCTGAAATACCATTCCAATTTCTTCTCTTACTTTATTAATGTCAGTATGTTTATCTGTTACATTATTTCCATCTACCAGAATCGTACCTGCCGTTGCTGACTCAAGCTGGTTCAGACATCGTAGGAATGTTGATTTTCCGCTTCCCGAAGGTCCGAGCAAAACAACAACCTCTCCTACTTCTATATCAATGCTGATATCTTTTAAGACTTCAAGCTTTCCAAAATCTTTTCTCAGATTTTGAACCTGGATAATATTTCTGTTATCTGCCACGATTCACCCTCCTTTCGACTCTCTTTGCGACCTTGCTGAGCGTGATGATTACGATCATATACATAATGCCGACAACTGCCCATGTCTCAAGACTCTTGAAAGTATTTCCGCTGATTGTTTTTCCCATATTGGTAAGTTCAGGAAATCCAATAACAGAAAGAATAGAGGTATCTTTTAACGTTATAATGAATTGATTGATGATGGAAGGAATCATGGTCCTGATCGCCTGCGGCAAAACTACAAGGCGCATACTTTTTCCATAAGTAAGCCCAAGGCTTCTGCTGGCTTCCATCTGACCTCTGTCTACACTTTCAATTCCTGCACGAATAATTTCAGCCATATAAGCACCACAGTTCATCGCAAGTGCAATCGTACCTGCCTGAAGTGCAGTCAGTCTGAAGTCCTGAATGCCTATCATTTTGATTCCTGCCGGAACACCAAAATAAATAAAATAAGCCAGTACAATCAGCGGCACACCGCGGACTGCATCTACATAGACCGTGCCTATCAGGTTCAAAGTTCTGTTCTTTCCCACGTTCATCAGTGCAAAGATCATACCGATAATCATGGCAAATACTAATGACAGCAAGGTAAGCAGTAAGGTTTTTCCCAGCGCTCCCAGCAGCATAGTGCTATACGATTGGATAATCGAGATCATTGATTTCTTCTCCTTCGTCAACTTTTAACTGTTTTGATTTTTAAAAAAGCGTGGGCAACCTGCAACAGGTCTCCCACGCCAGCATTAACAATAATATAATATTATTTCAGATATTTATCAAGGATTTCATCATAAGTTCCGTTTGCCTTGATGTTAGCAAGTCCTGCGTTAAACATATCAAGTAATTCCTGGTCTGCCGGATCCATGATTGCAAATCCGTAAGGAGCTCCTTCACTTTCCATTCCTTCCGGAATCGCAAGTGCAAGTCCGCCTTCTTTGATAGAAGCTGCCATGATTGGTGTATCTTCAACACATGCTGCGCTGTTTCCAAGGATTACATCCTGATACATTGTCGGTGAATCTTCGAATACAGTTACGGTAAAGCCATACTGGTCTTTTAAACTGTTTGCAAAATCTGCTCCCGCCGTACCATTCTTAACTGCTACATTTTTTCCTTCTAAATCTTCAAAGCCGGCAATATCGCTTCCTTCAGCAACTACAAATGTCTGAGTTGCATCATAATAACCTTCTGAGAAGATCCATCCTGAATCAATACGTTCCTGTTTGACAGTTGCCCCTGCAATAAGACCATCTGCCTGTCCTGCCTGAACTGCTGCTACTGCTGCATCCCATCCAAGGCTCTGTAATTCATATTTGAATCCCTGATCTGCAGCAATCGCTGCAAGGATATCAACGTCGATTCCAACGAATTCATTGTTTTCATTCGTATATTCAAAAGGTTTGAATACAGTATCTGTTGCAACGATCCATGTTTTGTCAGATGAAGCTGCTGCATCCTCTGCTGGTGCTGCCTCTTCTGTTGTTGCTTCCTCTGTTACAGCTTCCGCCGGTGCTGCTTCTTCTGTTGTTTCTTCTGCCGGTGCTGCTTCTTCCTTTGTTGCGGAAGATCCACATCCCATAAGCATTCCGGTCGCCAGAACCGTACATGCTACTAATGCCAATACTTTTTTCATTTCAATCTCCTCCATAATAATATTTAGATACAAAAATAGAGCGCAAGGCATGATTGATTGTAAGAATACAATCGACACCATTGTCTTTTGCTCGAATCTATGCACAATATTGTAATTCACTTGATATTTTTTGTCAAGTATAGATTCCCTATTTTTGCGCCTGCACAGAATAATTATGAGACGATATTCAGCGTTTTCATAAAGCAATAAGTTACTTTTTAATTACAACCCTCTTTGCTATATCTTCTTTTTCTTTCGGTTCCGGTTCTTCTACAATTCCTCCAAACGGCATTTGAGCTGTTAAAGTCCATTTAGGGGAAAGATCGAACAGCTTGGCAACAGCTTCATTAATAACCGGATTATAATGCTGTAAAGAAGCTCCAATTCCTGCTTCTCTTAAAGCCGTCCAAAGATTGAACTGCAGCATTCCATTTGCCTGATTTGCCCAGACCGGGAATTTATCCGCGTAGAATTCAAATTGCTCCTGCAATGATTCCACTATATTTTCATCAATAAAATATAAAATAGTACCGTACCCGTTTTTAAAGCCGTCAATTTTTTCTCTCGCGACCTGACCGTCGAACACCTCATATATAGTGTCCCATAACAGATCCTGTTTTTCTCCCAATGCAACTACAACTCTGGCACTCTTCATATTAAAAGCATCCGGTATTGCTTCCGTCACCTGTTCAATGATTTCATTAACTTCGCTTTCTGATACCGGTAATTCCCGATTGATGTTATAATAAGTTCTTCTTTTTTCTAAATTGTTAATAAATGACATAACTTTCTCTCCTCTTTATTTTTTTACTGGTCCATCCCCGTTTCGAAAATAACTTCCTGATTCTTTTCCGGCTCTATAACATAGGATATAATCTCCACATCTCGGTTATAAAATACACGAAACTATTGTTTATACATTCTATGAGACGTCCATACCTATTATCTGGCAGCTATTTCTCTATAACTCTTCAAATTAGTCCTGGGTATCGCTCAGCCACACATTCTGCGCCAAATTACTAACAGCATTAAAAATTCCCCCGCCGGTTCCATAGAAGGCATTAAAATCAGCTACATAAATCTGTTTTTCCTTAATAGCTGTAACATCCTGCAAGATCTCGTTTTGGTACAGTTCTTCGACCATTACATCCGTATCCGGACCTCCGTTGTATTTAAACAGCAAAAGGACATCCGGATTGTTCTCAATAAGCTCCTCATTGCTCACCTCGTATGCGGGTGCATCTTTAAAAATATTGTTCAGTCCAACTAATTGAAGCGCATCATTTTGAAAGTATTCTCCTTTTCCGCTGGATACGACAAAATTACCGTCTTCAACGGAGGCAATCTCTGCAATTGTTTTTTCCTTTCCGTTCCAGGCCGGATTGTTCGTCAAGTCATCGATTTGTTTCTGATACTGCTCTATTAATGCATCTGCAGCTTCTTGTACGTCAAAAATCTGCCCCAATTCATCTATATCAGTAAAGAAATCGTCAAATACCGCCCCTTCTTTACCTGTGTTCATAATATATGTACGAATGCCCGAATCGTTGAGAAAATCAACAGTCCCTGAACCATAATCCGCATCTACGAATAAATCTCCCCGGCCGATAACAAAATCCGGATTTGCTCCTAAGATGACCTCCTGACCTGCATAGTCTTCAGACAACATGGGGATTTTATCGAATTCCTCTTTGATATCGGAATCAACATCACCAAAAACACCTGCAACGCCAACGATACGATCACCGAGTCCCAGACGAATCAATACCTCGGCGCTTCCCTGCATGTTGCAGACAATCCGCTCGGGCGCGCTTTCAAACACCTGCTCCTTCTCCGCCCAGATAGCACCGTCATCCTCAATAGAATAATTGTTAATAGTCAAAGGATAAACTGTACCTGATTGTGATTCCGAGACGGTTGATTCGCTCTCAGTCTCAGTAATATCACTTTCTGCGATATTGCTTTCTGTCGTGGATGACGAATCATTCTGTGCACAGCCGGCAAATGAAACTCCCAGGATTGTAACAACGAGCAAAGACAATAATTTTTTCTTCATAATATGAAAATTCCTTTCGATATTTTTATAGCAGTCTGAAACTGCTCCTTTACATACTAATATAACCATGATATAATCCGATTTGGTTAGTTGAGGCTAACTATGTCGGATTATATCATGGCGTTTATAAAATGTAAAGTTGCTTTGAGCAAAATATATTAATCGAAGGAAAGAAGTCATGTTAAAAGTTAAAAAAAATATATATGAACGATTATTCCCTCTGCTGATTCTGGGCTTACTCCTGTTCACGGCCGGGTCGATAATTTTTTCCGTTTCCATTGGCCAGGCAAATATTCCGCTGGACGAATCATATCGGATTCTCCTTTACAAATTGACCGGCATTGAATTAGGTAAAGTAAGCCAATCAGCTTCTTCATATATCACGATTGTATGGCTCTTGCGTTTCCCAAGAGCGATAGCGGCATTTCTAATTGGTATGGGACTCGCACTTTGCGGAAGCATTATGCAGGCATCCGTTCAGAATCCTCTTGCGGACCCATATATTCTTGGTATTTCCTCAGGAGCAACATTGGGCGCAACATTTGCTATTTTGGTTGGATTTAATTCTATTCCAATACTCAGTCAAGCCGGTGTTTCCATGGGAGCATTCACAGGTGCACTATTCGCTTCCCTGCTTGTACTTGCTATTGCCAATATTGGAGGGCGTATCACGTCATCCAAATTAATACTTTCCGGAATGGTCGTTAATGCCATGTTCTCAGCATTTTCCAGCATAATTGTCTACTTTTCAAACAATTCACAAGGACTTAAAAATGTGACTTTCTGGATTATGGGCAGTATGGCCTCCGTAAAATGGGGAGATATTCCGCTGCTTTCTATAGTTGTCCTGGCAGCAGCTCTTTTTTTCTTTACTCAGGGCCGTACGATGAACACTATGTTAATGGGAGATGAAACAGCTACTACTTTAGGCATTAATTTAGGCTTTTATCGCAAATTATATCTTACGATTTCTGCCTTGCTAACCGGTATCATAGTGGCTCAATGTGGCATGATCGGCTTTGTCGGGCTTATTATTCCTCACATTACGCGGTCACTGGTTGGCTCAAATCATAAAAAGCTTTTACCTCTGGCTGTGTTAACGGGCGGTCTGTTCATGATATGGACTGATCTAATTGCACGTTCCATGATAAGCGGAACCGAAATTCCGGTGGGAATTATAACCTCGGCAATAGGCGCACCTGTTTTTATGTATTTGTTATTAAAGAAAAACTATGAATTTGGAGGGAATTAGCCTTGAATTTATATGTGTCGGATATTGGAGTTAATCTTTCAGGAACGGATATTATTGAAAATATTGAACTAAAAGTGATGGATGGCCAATTCGTAGGAATTATCGGTCCCAACGGATGCGGAAAAAGCACACTGCTGAAAACGATATATAAAGTAATAAAGCCAAAATGCGGTACGATTCTTTTGGATGAAATGGATTTGCTCGCCGCCAACCCTAAAGTAATCGCCCAGAAATCTGCTGTAGTAGGACAATTCAATGAGATCAGTTTTGACTTTACCGTTTGGGACATGGTTGCGATGGGGCGCTCACCGCATAAAAAGCTGCTTGAAACAGATAACGATATAGATGCCGGAATTATCAGGGCAGCTCTGGAAAAAGTGAATCTGGAAAAACATTCGGATAGAAGCTATCTGTCTCTATCGGGCGGCGAAAAACAACGTGTTGTTTTGGCAAGAGCAATTGCACAACAACCTCAGCTTCTGATATTGGACGAGCCTACGAATCATTTGGACGTAAAGTATCAGATTCAAGTATTATCTACTGTAAAAAGTCTTTCCATAAGTACGCTGGCCGCATTGCATGACTTGGAATTGGCGGCCAGATATTGCGATTACCTGTATGCTATGAAAGCGGGCCATGTTGTTGCACATGGAAAGCCGGAGGCTATATTGATAAAAGATACTATACAAAAGATTTACGACGTAAAATGTGAAATTTATAGAAATCCTGTCAACGGATGCCTTGCAGTCACATATTTATCTTAGTAAATTACCGATATTCACTATCACCGCTTTCATCACATAAAGCAAAAACACAGGTCAAGTAGGCCCGATTGTAGATTGTTGTGAATCGTGTTAGAATGTTTAAAAAAGGGGTGATACTGTGAAAAAAGATGCTACTGCCGTCGGGTTCATAGGTGTTCCAGATGACAACGATATAGAGAACTTGTCAAAACAGTTGGGGAAGCCTATCACAAAGATTGAGAAAGACAACAAGACAATGTTGCTGATAGGTAAAGGGCTTTTCAAAAAAAAGATTGTTATTCCCCATCCCAACTAATGCAACCTCGGGTCAACTTCGAGGTGTTGACAAAGTCCTGTAGTATTCTCCTCTTTATGATAAAATAAGTGTATAAAAGAACGGGAGGGCTTACCTATGATAACACGGACGGAAAACAAACAAATAAAATTTCATATGATTACGATAGAAAATCTTGTGCCGGAAAAACACTTCTTACGCAAGTTGAACCGGCTGGTTGATTTCTCCTTTATCTATGAGGAAACCAAGGATTACTATTGCGAAAAGAACGGACGTCCCAGAACCGGCGCAGGCGGTTCCATGGAGAAAATGTGTTCCGCCGCCTGTTTGAGCGGATTTTGGAGCAATGCATGGAAAAGGGGCTGGTAAAGGAGGAACTCATCCTAACCGATTTCACTCATGTAAAGGCTAACGCTTCCTTCAAAAAAACATCCAGATACTGGCAGCGCATGAAGCAACAGATTACATGGAACGGCTGGACATTTATGAGGCGCAGGAACGGGCACGGCTGGAAGCCTCCGGTGCAATCAAGCCACAGCGTGCCGGACGAGTAAAAAAAGAGAAAACGGAGGTACAAAGGACTATCAACACCACCGATCCGGATGCAGGAATGATGCACAGGCCGGGAAAGCCGGTGGGGATGCATTATCTGAGCCATCAAAGCGTAGATGCCGCCTATGGAATCGTGGTGGATGTGGCAGTCACACCTGGAAATGCAAACGACTCGGAGCCCTATCTTGAACGGATCGAATATATGTGCAGTCATTTGGGGTTGAAGATTAAAACAGTCAGCGCGGATAGTGCTTATGGCACCAGCCTGATTTGCCAGACGCTTCACGAGAGAGGCATCCGATTATATACGCCTAAGGCGACTGGAGGCATTACCTACAAGGTAGAGTTCCGGCGGGAAGAGCTTAAGTATCAACAGGAAAAAGCCAGTTTCTTATGTCCTGCCGGAAAGGGATGGAACGCCCCTCCCACCGACAGATTCTCAAACAGCGCCAGATTTGGTGCGAGGGCAGCTTTGCGGCGTAGAAAGCGCGCCACAATTTAAGCAGCCTATACAGGCGGGGGTTAGAGGCAGCTGAGGAACACCGCCTCTTATCAGCTATGGCATTAAATCTAAAACGGATAGTAAAATATCTAGGATAACGCCACAAGGCGTTCTTTTTTTGGCCTTTTTTGCTTCTTTAGCCACATCAATTATATCTTTTCCGAAATTTACAGGACTTTGTCAACGCCTCGAACTTGGCCCGAAGTAAGTTCGAATTGTGAAGCCGGGAAAAATGCTGTATAATAACTGTGGATTAGCATGGGCTATTCATAAAATAAAGTCTACAAGTATCGGCTTTTTATGAGGGGGTATTCAAATGATATTCACGACCTTTTATTTTAGTGGAACAGGGAATACAAAATGGGTTGTCGAACAGTTTAACAGTATTTTGAACGAGACCTCCCATCAGACCGCATCCTACGCTATCGACAAGCTTAATCGGATATCAAAAGAAGAAATAGCCGATATTATAAAAAAGTCGGCGTATATTGGTCTTGCACACCCAATATATGGCGCTAATGTGCCCCCAATTATGAAAGAATTTATATCCTTGCTGGCGGACATCGTCCATGTAGAAAAAATACCCGCAAAGCCTTTATACATAATTAACACCTTTGGATATATCAACGCTTTCGGCCCGTTTGCAGCACGGAAGTTATTCGGCAAAGAATGCTTTAATATCAAAGCCTATAGCAATATCAAGCTGTGCAACAATGTCTCCACCCGTTCGCACAAAACAGCACCGATAACAGATGAAAAATTAAGCATCAGAAAACAACGTGCCATAGACGAGTTACACAAACTTATCCAAGATATCCTGTCTTCCAAAAAGCATATCAAGGGCATCGGGTTCTATCTGCTGCCCGGAATAATAATACGTAAAATATCGAACCAAAGTGTAAAAAACCATTATCAAGCATTAAGTGTGCAGATGAGTACGTGCACCAAGTGTATGCTATGTGTGCAAAGATGTCCTGCCAATAGCATTTCATTTGCTAATGAACGATTTACATTCTCTTCCAAATGCACAGCATGTATGCGCTGTTATAACTTTTGTCCCACGGCATCCGTACTGATAAATGAGACTTTTACCGATCCCCAGGAATATTTCCGTTATAAAGGGCCTGGCAAATCGTAAGATGCCCTCGCTTCACTTCTGCGCCCAATTAACAGGATGTGAGATTGTACTGAGAAAAGCAGCGGCCTTGTGATTTGATAGCATGATGGAAATAAAGGCGGAAATATAATTATTCCTCATATTGATTTCCGCTATTTTCTTTATTTAACGTCCCTGATAACTCGATCATTAAAAATTTCGTCAATTCATTTACTACCGGCCGGTGTTTTATCCCTTTGGGAACAATAATAAGTTCTCCTGCATTCACTTTTGTTTTTTCACCTTGCGTTTCTAAATAAAAGCTACCCTCAATAACATAGAACAATTCATCGGAGTTCTCATGAACGTGAAAATCCAATGTGCGGCTCTCAACCCGAACTATACTCAAAATGTTTTCGTTTAAAACCCCCACTTTTTTATAAGTGTATAATTCAACAATTTTATCGACTTCCTCTAACAGATTTACTACTTCCATATGCTGTACCTCCATATTTTTTTGAACTTCTTGTCTTTATATGATATCATTGAAATATCAATCTGTGAAATTGATTATTTTGATTTAAACAATCTTTATTTCAGATTGTCATACTATCAACCGGGAGGCTTACCTACTATGGAGTTAAAGCGTTTGCATACTTTTCTAACATTAAGTGAAATTAAAAACTTCACAAAAACTGCCGAATATCTTCATTATGCTCAATCAAATGTCACTACTCAAATACAACAACTGGAAAAAGAGCTGGGTGTGAGGCTTTTTGAGCGTATGGGTAAAAATATTACCCTTACGCCAGAAGGAGAAGAGTTAACTGTGTACGCCAAGCAAATACTTCATTTGTCAGATGATTTAAAATATAAATTTGCCAATAAAAATGATTATGGTCGTATTACTATCGGGGCATCGGAATCCATATGTATTTACAGGCTGCCTGAAATTATAAAGGCTTATCAGACAGAACATCCCAATACTGAATTATATTTAAACGTTTTGGACACAGCCGACTTCATACCTTTACTTACTAATAATACAATTGATATTGCATTTACTCTTGATGTGCCCATAAATAATTCATCAATAGATACCGCATTGCAAATTGATGAAACTATTTGTGCTTTTTCTATTCTTGAAAACCCACTTGCACAAAAATCGGCTGTATCAATTGAGGATTTCTTTAATGTCCCTTTAATCTTGACGGGACGGGACTGCTGTTATAGAAAAATGTTTGAAAAGGATTTGCTGGATGCCTCAATAACACCTAAAATTGTTCTCGAAACAAGCAGTCTGCAAGTAATTAAGCAGACTGTACTTAGCGGGCTTGGCATATGTGTCCTTCCTCAATTATCTGTGCAAAAAGAATTAGATAATCATGAATTAGTGAAGCTTAACTATGCGACAAACTATAAACTCGCTTCACAACTGATATATCATAAGAATAAATGGATTTCAGAGAACCTGAAAGATTTTATTGATACTGTAAAAACAAAAATCCCATCGATCGATTAATCGGCAATAGGAAGTATAAAAGTGAATATGCTTCCTTCTCCGAGCTTACTGCTAACTGAAATACTCCCGTTGTGGGCCTCCACGATCCACTTGACCATTGAAAGTCCCAGCCCCACACCGCCTGCCCTGGTCGACGTTCTCGACGGGTTGACTTGATAAAAGCGCTCCCATATCCTCGGAAGTTGCTCCTCGGCTATCCCGATTCCGTCATCGGCAACAGAACCGATAATGTTGTTTCCATCTTTTACAAGTCCGATTACGATATGTCCGCCGGGCTTACCATATTTAACGGCATTTGATACAAGGTTTATGAGCATACGCAGCAGCATTGTTTCATCCGCCTGCACATGTAAGCCGGATGTAATATTGGTTCGAATTTCGATATTTTTTTCATTTGCCGCTTCGTACTGTTCCTCAGCAACCATCTCGGTAAGCTCACTCAGATTAAGCAGCTCCAAAGTCAGCATCTTATGTCCCATGTCAATTCTGGAAAGCATTAAGAGGTGGGAAATCAACCCTGATATTTTACGGGCTTGTGCAAGTACAACTGAAAGCGCATCTTTCGCCTCATCTATCGTCTTTGCATTCTCCAAGGCATATTCGCTCTGGGATACGATCGTCGAGACGGGTGTTCTCAGCTCGTGGGAAACATCCAGGGTAAATTGCTTTTCACTTTCAAACGATTGTTCCAGGCGACCGATCATATCGTTAAAAGTTTTTGCCACAGTATATATTTCATCCTTGCCCTCGCCGATGTGAATCCTCTGTGAAAGGTCACGGCCTCCCCCGATTCGCTCCGCCGCCTCGTTGATCTGCCTTACTGGCTTAAACGCCTGGCCCGTGATGAAGTATCCTCCTAACGCGACAACGACGACCAAAAAAGGCAACGTAACTCCGGCAATGGAAAGCATAGTGATCAGAGCGCTTTCAGAATCGGAGATAGCCGTAATGCCTCGTATCCATACGTCACCATACCCCTCAAAAGAAACGCGGCTGTCGTATACATACCATTTAGAGCTACCGTTATTTACCGTCCGTATCGTATTATTTGCAAAGCCCTGAGGACTTTTAATGTTTTCCGGTAATTCTCCGTATACTTTTTGCATGTCCTTACTGTATACGGATAAATAGACCTGAAGATAGAAGGAATCAAAATCATTGTCGATCTTCAATTCTCCATCCTCATAGTCAATTTTATTAAGTCTATCCTCAACCACTCCTACGAGAACGTTTTTTGTCGAAGTCTCTTCAAGGCCTTTGCTAATGAAAAATATAAACATCATCATCAGAGAGACAAGAACGACCATCAGCGTGGTATACCAGAGAGTCACCTTTGTTTTAATCGAAATCCTATTCATTCATCCTCCCTCAGAACATAACCTGTCCCCCTGATTGTGTGGATGAGTTTCCTTGAGAAATCCTCATCGATTTTTTTTCTTAGATAGCGGATGTACACATCGATTACATTTGAGCCGCCTTCATAGTCGTAATTCCAGATATGCTGTGAAATCTTTTCCCTTGTCAGCACAATGCCTTTATTATGCATCATAAATTCCAGTATTGCGAATTCCTTGCTGGACAGCAATATCGAAGTGCCGCCTCGGGTCACTTCCCTGAAATCACAATCCATAACCAGGTCTGCAACAGATAGAACGTTACTGACATGACCGGAGGAACGCCGGATCATGGCGCGAATCCTCGCCAGTAACTCGTCAAAAGCAAATGGTTTTACAAGATAATCATCCGCCCCTTTATCCAGGCCTGCAACACGATCTTCTATACTGTCGCGTGCCGTCAGTAGCAGAACCGGTGTTTTATTGCTTTGAGAGCGGATCTTTCTTAATACCTCAAGACCGTTAATACCCGGAAGCATGATATCAAGAATAACAGCATCGTATTCCGCACAATTGATGTAATCAAGAGCCTCATCGCCATTCGTGCACCAATCTACGGCATAATGTTCCGATTCCAGCTTCTTCACTATAACGTCATTCAAATCAGGTTCATCTTCAACTACCAGAATGCGCATATGTCACCTCCATAGAATTTTACTATTTATTTTAGACAATCCTCATTAAAGAAATATTAAATTCACAGCCGGTGTCGATACCTGGCACTATGCATAATTCTCTTTATACAATCAATGGTATTATACCTCCCTTACGGAAAATGTTTCAACTTAAGAAACGGCAGCTTTAATCTCTCTTTAATGAAGTACATCTAAAATACAAAATGTAAAATTGGGAGCCTTCGTCAATCGATGGTATCGGTGAGGGCTATACCAAAATATAGGATTTATATATCAAGGAGGATTTGTACATGACATTCTGGGATAATTTTTTTTCTAACTTTGGGCTCGCGCAAGTGACCTTACCGCAGGTTGTAATGATATTGCTTGCTTTCTTTTTAACATATCTTGCCATCGTTAGAAAATATGAACCGCTATTGCTTCTTCCTCTGGCTTTTGGCATGATGATCGCCAATATTCCGTTGGCGGGTCTTTCTGCATATGATGAGGGTGGCTTACTTTATTATTTGTATCGGGGGATTGATTTAGGTATTTATCCGCCGATGATTTTTTTGTGCATTGGCGCTATGACCGACTTTGGTCCGTTGATCGCTTCTCCCCGCAACGCGCTTATCGGATTGGGCGGTCAGTTCGGTATTTTTGCCTCCATGGGAGGCGCCTTATTAATAGGGCAGGGCCTTGCGTACATTATCCCCGGATTAGAACCATTTACTCTGGGGGAGGCCGCCGCTATCGGTATTATCGGCAGTTCAGACGGCCCAACTTCTATTTACACCGCAGATCGTCTTGCGCCTGATCTATTACCCGTAATAACGATTGCCGCGTATTCATACATGGCCTTGATCCCAATCATCCAGCCTCCGATCATGCGCGCGCTTACAACCCCGAAAGAGCGGGTTATTGTTATGCCGGAATCAAAAAAAGTAACCCGCAGGCATAAAATTCTTTTTTCTATTGGCATAACTCTTCTTACATTGCTCTTAGTTCCTGCGGCGGGTTCATTAATCGCCATGCTGATGCTGGGAAATCTGATCAAAGAAAGCGGCGTAACCGAACGGTATATCCGTTCGTTACAAAACGATCTATTAAACATATTAACGTTGTTAATCGGCCTTTCTGTCGGTGCAACGGCTACCGCAGAACGGATTCTGAACCCTCAAACTATCATGATTATCTGCTTGGGACTGTTCGCTTTCGCCTTTGGAACGATCGGCGGTATTATTATAGCAAAGATCCTGTGCAAAATAACCGGAGGAAAGGTAAATCCTTTAATTGGAAATTCAGGTGTATCCGCTATGCCGATGGCTGCCCGCGTTTCTCAAAAAATGGGGCAGGAATATAATCCCCATAATCATCTTTTAATGCATGCAATGGGCCCTATCGTATCGAGCACGATCGGTTCAGCATTAATAGCAGGAATCTTTATTACTCTTTTTGGTTCCTGATATTACAAAAAAGCTCTCCGAATCTCTCCGGCGAGCTTTTATCTCCATACTTAACATAAATTAAGACTCTCACTTTAAGCGGGTGAGATTTTCCCACTTCATTTTAAGTCATTAGGCATTTATTTCTTTTCCCTCTCCTATATACTTTATTATCTTGTGATAAATACGATTGAGAAAAAACGCAGACAGCATCAATGCCACTATTTCCGCAATCGGGAACGACCACCATACATAATCCACATTTCCCAGCTTCGACAACAAATATGCAGCTGGAAGAAGTACGATCAGCTGTCTGATCAATGAGATCGTCATGCTGTACACTCCATTACCCAACGCCTGAAATACAGAGCTGCAGATAATTGAGAAACCGGCTCCCAAGAAACTAATGCTGATGATACGCAGTGCCGGTGCTCCTATGGCAAACATCATTTCAGAAGCATTAAACCATCTCAGCAATGTATAAGGGAACATCTGAAATATAAAAAATCCCACCCCCATAAGCACTACAGCATAAAAAATGCTGAGCTTTATCGTCTTTATTAAACGATCTCTTTTCTTTGCACCATGATTATAAGCGATAATAGGAACCATCCCGTTATTTAAACCGAATATTGGCATGAAAACAAAGCTTTGAAGTTTAAAATATACGCCGAATACAGCCGTTGCCGTCGCCGTAAACGAAATAAGGATGAGATTGATACCATAGGTCATTAATGACCCCATGGCCTGCATAACGATCGAAGGAATCCCTATAATATATATATGCTTTATAATCTCCTTATCAGGTCGAAATCCTTTAAAATTTAATTTTACCTCGTTATTTAACCTATGATTTATGACTACCGCCAGAATACCGCTAATTGTCTGTCCTATAACGGTAGCCACCGCCGAACCGGCTACTCCAAGCTTAGGCATTCCAAGCAAGCCAAATATAAGAATCGGATCTAAAATAAGGTTAATGACCGCTCCCGTTCCCTGCGTTGCCAAAGTAAAAATGGTTTTACCGGTAGATTGCAGCATACGTTCAAAGGTAATCTGAATAAATATGCCTAAAGAAGCCACACATACAATAGTCAGATACTCACTCCCATATTCCAAAATCTGAGCATCCGTGGTCTGACTGCGGTAAAACGGTACAACCGCCGTCAATCCCACTACAAGAAAAACGAGGTAAGATATAAGCGCAAGAAAGACTCCGTTGACCGCGGTTCTATTTACTTTTTCAAAGTTCTTCTCTCCCAGCGATTTGGATAATACCGCATTGATGCCTACACCGGTACCCACCGCCACAGCAATCATAAGGCTTTGTATCGGGAAGGCCAGAGATACCGCCGTCAATGCGTTCTCGTTGATCATCGCCACAAAGACACTGTCCACTATGTTATATAGGGCCTGTACCAGCATGGAAACCATAATAGGCAATGACATCGACAATAATAGTTTATTTACAGGCATATAGCCCATTTTATTTTCTTTCTGCAATTCCATAATTTCATCCTTTCAGTGCAATAAATCAAAAAGCTTCCTGTTACATAAAAAAGAACATCTTATATCTTGTCAGATAAAGATGTCACTTCATTATAGTGAGGCATCGGGGATTCGAACCCCGGACAACTTGATTAAAAGTCAAGTGCTCTACCGACTGAGCTAATACCCCATATTTAAACTGGGCTAGCTGGATTCGAACCAGCGACTGCAGG
>JAEWPN010000148.1 GCA_023399455.1 Bacillota bacterium | reverse complement strand
GAAATGCCTGTAAATCTCATGTGGCTGCGGTATATGCTGCATAATGTATCCTCACTTCTTTCTTGAATTTTAACCTTGTCCTTACTATTATAATACCCAGCCGTCAACTTGTCATGCTTTTCCTGCTCTAATCATTTTCAGATCCCAAAAACACATAGAAAAACCTGCTCTCTTCCACGGGGAAGCTCACGCCCGAAAGCTCCGCCTCAAGGCTCTCCTTTCTGGTTTCATCCAGGCTCCGAAGCCTTTTATGATGAATTAAAACGGTATACTTATCTGGCACATCCTTTTCCATTACCTTCGTCATCGTTATACCGCAGTTCTTATATCCGCATTCCTCCAGTACATCCCTCATTTCTCCAATATATTTATTCTCTATTGTGCGATAATACTGTCTGTCCGCCAGATTTCCATCCATTTCCCGGCTCATCACTGTTCCCTTCGCACAAAATAAAATAACCCCTATAAATAATAACGTTACAGCTAAATATTTTTTTTCAATAAATGTGCATTTTTTCTCTTTTCTCATATTACTTCATTCCTTTCACTCACAAATATTTTTGTCCTTTCTTTTATTATATCATTTTATAAGTCCAATAAAACGGACTTTGACTTTCGGTTCAAAAAAATCTTTCCCCGATGTCAAAAGACACCTTGGAAAGACTTTCTGCACTTAGAATTATATAATGATTACGGATAAAGCAGCGTATCAGGTTTATACGTCAGCGTTTTCCGTCTCTTCATTGAGAAGCGCTTCCTTCTCACCGTTATCACTTATTACCGTGCGGGTTATTGTCGTAATACCACCGGACGTGGTTGTAGTCTCCAGATACATAACTCCGTCTGCCACAACAATCTGCGTTGTCGTTTCTTCTCCCTCGCTTTCGGAGCTTCCGCCGCCTGTCACTCCTGCAGTACCGTTTGTCTCCTCTGCCTCTTCTGATGAATCTGATTGTGTACTGTCTTCCGACATCTGCGCCTTAACACTCCTAAGCAAATCCAGGATATCATTGTAGGTATCACATGGAAATGCCGCTGTCGAATCAATTTCCGAAGCAATATAGCTGTCGCTTTCAGCCTCTTTCGTAGTTTCTTCTGCTGCTGAAGTTTTCTGTGCAGCCTGTGTTGAGATTGCTCCGATACTGCTTAAATACTCGTCAATTTTCATAGACATAATCTGCCGCCTTTCTTTTGGGCTGTATATTTAACATCCTGTAAGCATCTGAGGCATCCATTCCTATCCTTTATGTCGGATATTTGTATTTGATGTTAAAGGGCTTTCACAGAAAATTCACACTTTTTCGTACTTTTATAACACAAATCGCGATTTACATTTAACCCAAAAGCTCTGCAACGATCTTATTCACCAAAGCACCATCCGCTTTCCCCTTCACCTTCGGCATCAATTCCTTCATCACCCGGCCTTTATCCTTCGCAGACGGACTTTCAATTCCCAAATCACCCAGCACTTCCCTTATCACTCCCCGGATCGCTTCCTCGCTCATCTCATCCGGCGCAAACTCACCAAGTACCTCCAGCCGCTTTTTACACTGTTCCTTAATATCTACCCTGTTCTCCGGAGCAAGCTCCATCGTCTCCTTCGTCTGTTTGATCTCTTTCTTAATTACCTCATACTCCTCGGCCTCCGTCAAATCCTCCCGCTTATCAATCGCCTTATTCTTAAGCGCTCCAAGCAGCATAGACAAGGTTTCTTTTCTATCCTTATCCTTATTCTTCATAGCCGTCACCATTTCCGTCCTGATTTCCTCAATCTTACTCATTTTTTCATCCATTCCTTTCATTTTTTACTTATTTTCATTCTAATCCTTCATTCCCTCGTTCTCTGCCTTGATTTTAAGTGTAATCCCGTAACCTCAGCGAAGAAAGTCCTTCACAACCTCCCCATTACACAAAAACACCCCCTACCCACTATACTTCACAATCAGCAGCTCCACACTCATCACATCATTCATTCTCCCTGTCTTTACCGATTCCTCTGCCTCCACACAAGCCTCCAGCGCACTCTTCAAATCCCCGCCGCTGAATTTGGAAGCCTGAACAGCATACTTTCCCGCGATAAAAGGCAGAAGTCCAACCTTTTCCCCGATCCTTTTATTATCATAGCCCTTTGTTTTTAGTTCTTTCACCTGAAGAAGCATATTATACTGCCTTGCAATCAAAAAGAGAATGCGCATCGGCGGCTCCTTTAACGCCAGCAAATCATAATACAGATTCAGGGCCGCTTTCTGCTTTTTATCCGCAATGGCATTCACCATATCAAAAATATGGTTGCTCACCCTGTGAGTACATATGTCCTCGATATCCTGCTCTGTCACCGTATCCTTTTCCATGCAGTAACACATCAGCTTTTCTAACTCCTTGCGGATATTCTCCATATCCGTTCCTGTCTTTTCCATAAAATGACGGAGAGATGAAGCAGATATCTTCTTATCCTCTTTCTTTATCATGCCAAGAACCCATTTCTGAAGCGTCTCCTCGCTCTGAACAGGGAATTCCACAGCAGTTCCTTTCGCAGATACCGTTTTAAAGAGTCTGCTCCTCTTATCCGCTTCCGTCTCCACAAAAACGAAGTAAGACGTCGCAGAGGGCTCGTTCAAATATTCTGCCAGAGTTTCGCCTCCCTGCTTGAAAAGTCCGCTATTCTCGATGATAATCACGCGACGGTCCGCGAAAAAAGGCATGGTTTCCGCCAAATCGATTACTGCGCCGGAAGATACATCCTTTCCTTCAAAATAATTATAATTCATTGTATCTTCCTCATCCGTGAGCGCGCTTTTAAGCCTATCGCGATACTGCTTGCGAAGGTATGCCTCTTCTCCGTATAAAAGATATATATTTTTCAATTGTCCCGTCTTGATATCCTCGTTGATACGCTGCATAATATCTCCTTTTGTCGTATTTACTTTTTCATTATAAATATCTTTTATTTCTCTGTCAAACCTTCCGCAATCCTCGATAAATCATTTGAATGTCCCAATTTCTATTCTCCTCCCATCCGTGTGTACAGTAATCGCGCCTTTATCTTTTGTTATGTAAACTTCACATTTTTGATTTTCCAAACGGTCCAGCAAATCCGGATGGGGATGTCCGTAGCTGTTTTTTTCGGCACAGGAAATTAGCGCAAGCCGTGGGTGCAGAAGCTTAAGCAATTCTTCGCTTGTAGAATTGCCGGAGCCATGGTGCGCTACCTTAAGAAGAGAAATAGTCCCTTGTAATATACCGCTTTCCCCCATATACCGCTTTAACTGTTCCTCCCCTTCTCCTTCCACATCTCCGGTAAAGAGCGCACTGAAGTTTTCATAACGCAGATATAAAACGAGTGAATATTCATTGGTATCCGATGTATCATAACCCTCATATGGGTGGACACAAGTAATCCGCATTTCTCCGTTTTCAAAGAATTGCCCCCTGCTCATATATCTCACATTGATGCGATGCGCTTTCGCTTCCTTTATCAGCTTTTCATAAGCTTCACTCTTTGCACTTTCCCCGATATCCGGCAAAATGAGGCCGGCAATCTTTATTCCTCCTTTATCAGAGGCTTCCATAAGCGTTTCTATCCCGTTGTAGTGATCCGCATCCGCATGCGTCACAAAAACCGCCTCCAGCCGCTCCACCCCTTGAGACTTCAAATACGGAATCAACTGATAATTTCCCACATCGCTTTTAGAAGTGCTTCCGCCATCGATCAAATAATTCATTCCTGCCTCACTCCTTATATGTATGCTGTCTCCCTGCCCTACGTCCAATACGGTTATGGAAAGCTCTCCGTCATTTCGAAATATCAGTAGGGCAAGAGCAACGATTATCCATTGTGCCTTCCACCAAGAGGACATTTTTCTTCCCACGGCGGACAGGAATGCCAGCATGAGAATATATATTTCCACCTGCCAGCGTTCCGGCTTCCCTGCTATAATATTTCCATAAGCCGCCTTCTCGCATAACATACAGGATTTTTCATAAATCCAAAGGATAGCTGAATTGATATATGCCGCTTTTCTGGCAATAAAGGTCAAAGAATCTCCTGTCAGCATACAAAACATTCCGTTGTACATAACAATTGTTGAAAGGGGAATTATAATAAGATTTATGAGAATAGAACACATCGGGAATTGATAATAAAAAATAAGATGGACCGGGAGCTGTGCCAATGCGACCGCCCCGCCTGAAGCAAGCGCCTGCCGCATCCTACGGGCACCTTTCCACAGTTGTCCGCCGCTCCCCCGCGGCTTCCTGTCCGCCTCCCATAACACCGGCATAAGCAGGCCAAGCGCCGCAATCGCTCCGAAGGAAAATAAGAATCCGCTGTGCTCCACATACCGGGGCTGTTCTATGAGAAGGAGCACTGCCGCCAGCGAAAGTGAGGTCAGCATGTCATAGGTCCGCCCTATCATGCGGGCGACAAAATGCAATCCGAACATGACGATAGCCCGCATCGCCGACGCTCCCATTCCTGTCATTATCCCATAGCACCAGATAGCTCCTATGCAGATGAACACGCTTAATTTATCGGGCACCCTAAGGCTCGTAAGCAGCTTATACAGCCCCATTCCTATCATAGAAATGTGCATGCCGGAAATCGCCAGAATATGAATGATTCCGCTTTGCTTGTAAAGCTCCTTTATTTCTTCATCCATATTGCCCGTATCTCCCAAAAGCATAGCCTTCATGATGGAGGCGTCCTCTTCGTTAAAACACTTATCCAACGAAACGCTAAACTTCTTTTTAATGAGATATAACCCTTCACGCAGCTTGTCGTATTCCATACTGCAAGCCGTTAGCCTCGCCTTGTTCAGTTTGAAGTCCAGTTTCATGATGCGGTAGTAATCGCGCACATCGAATTCTCCCGGATTGGAAGCTTCGCGAAAACACTGCACAGTACCCTCCACCCGTACCGTATTCCCGATGGAAGGTTCCGTCTCAGACGCCATATAACACATAATATTTTGTAATCGTTCTTGTGGAATTTTGATAGAATGTTCCGACCTGCTCGGAATATGAATTGATTTCAGATAGAGAATAAGAACCGTTTTGACGTTATCACCGTCTTCGAATATCCGGTACTCCTTTTGATAAACCTGACCCTCCAGTAGAAGCTGCTGCCCGTCCAAGCTTCCGTAATCGGGGACGGGCATCGGTATAAACCGCATGCAAAAAACCAGTGTCACCACAAATGTCAGGCAAAACAGACATAGGGGCCTTCGCATAAACCTCCTCCTTCTATAAACTGCTCACCTACTCCGCCGGCGTAACGATGTCCAGATTCCTCTCGAACAAAGTGACGAGGCTGGTATTTTCACGAAACATAATATTCGTCTCTCCTTCCACTGCAATCTGTACCTTATTTACATTGGACAATTCCACAAGGGAATTAGCGATGGAATATATCGTTACATCGGAGGTCACATTACCTGCCGCAGTCAAAAAATTCTCGCTTAAATTTACATAACACGTTCCGTCCTTTACCATAACGCTTATGATCTTCGTATCAGGATTGATAGTGGGATAAACCTCTCCCTTTACCTGCTCGCTGGGGCCGTTGATGAGCTGCTCGACGATGAGTTTCTCCATGGAAATGTTCGTATTATAAACGAGCTTCCGATTCGTCTCTATCAGCCTATTACCCTCTTTATTAGCAAAATAAAGCCGAAGCGTCGCCTTTTCATAGGCATTGATCTCACTTCCCGAATTATCCACAAACGTATCCGCAGACATCGTCCCCAGCACATTCCCGTCCCGATCTGTTAAAGGATCATTTCTCACATAAAAAGAAACATAGTCGATTCCCTCTATTTGAGTCATCGTCCTGACGATTGCCGCACGTACCAGAACTTCTGTCGTAACCGGCTGCTCCTTGTAATGCTCGTCGAAGTTGAGAATGAGCTGTCCCTCCTCCACAGAATAGCTTAACAGTTTGAATTCTCCGGCAAGAGGAGCCTTGTATTCCAGCTTTTCCGGAGTAGCGGCAAGCTGTGTCAGCAGTTCGTCGATCAGAGCCTCCTCTCCCGTGTTCTCAGCTACGTATTCATTGGAAAAAATCTTTGTTTCATCTTTATTTATATCATAAATCTTATATATTCTGCTCTTATCCACCTGCTCTTCTCCGCCGCAGGACGCCGTTAAAAATAAACAGAAAATCATGAGCATAAATATTAACTTTTTCTTCATTCCCTTCTCCTCGCATTTTCTTTTATGCCTGCTTACGCCGAAACATAGCCTAACGGAAGCTTCACTGTGAAGGTGGTTCCTTCCCCTTCAACACTGAATACTTTTATAGAGCCTCGATGCATAAGCACTGCATTTCTCGCGATGGAAAGCCCAAGGCCGGTTCCTCCGATTTCCCTCGAATGGGACTTGTCTACCCGATAAAACCTCTCATAAATATGCTCCAGGGAATCCTCCGGTATGCCTATCCCCGAGTCCATAATATCCAACGTAAAAAACTGGTAATCCGCATCCAGTATTACCTTTACCCAGCCCTGCTCATTGTTGTACTTAATGGCATTTTCCACCAGATTAGTAATGATGAGCGTGAGCTTTACCTCGTCCACCTCGGCCACAACCGGACGTTTACTTTCGAATACCACTTCGATATCCCGCTTTCTCGCTATGGGGCGAAGGCGCTTCAATATGATTTCCGTCAGCGCATTGATATCCACCACGCTGATATTTAAAGACGATGCCTTTTTGTCCATCTTTACGAGAGCAAGCAAATCATTTATAATCTTATCTTCCCTGTCTATTTCTGCCGCAATGTCCACCAAAAATTCTCGGTACAACTGCGCGGGCACTTCCTCCTGAGTCAAAAGAGAATCCGCCAGCACCTTCATGGACGTGATAGGGGTTTTCAGCTCGTGTGATACGTTGGAAACGAATTCCTGTCTGGAGGTATCGAGCACCTTCATCCGGTTTATCAGTTGATTGAAGGCATCCACGATATGCTCCGTTTCCAGATAATCAGATACGGAAACGGGTTCATCCGTAAAGCCCTCCTTTACCTCACTGATCGCCTTTGTTACGCGGTCGAAAGGCTTTATCAGCACATTGGACAATATCATTGCGATCACAAAAATTATGAACATCAAAAGAATGCCCATAATCGACGCTTTTCTATTCAAGATATCCACGGTTGTCATAATGCTGTCCGTAGAAACGCCCGTCAGCATCACTCCGCTCACAACATCAGGAGCCTTTGTGGCCCCCGCCTCCGCTTCTGCCCCGCCAGGCGCCTCTATGATAGGGGTAGTCATTTCGATATACCCATTCTCCCTGTCATAGTTGGATACGCCCTTGCCCTCTTTAAAGCATTTGATTACCTCTTGGGAAATAATCGTCTTTCCTTCACTGATTGCATACGTATCCTTTATCACCTTCAAATTGGAATTAATAATGATTACACGTCCGTCGTAAAGGTTGGACAACTGCTCTAACTCTGCGCTTATTACCTCGGAGGAGGTGTCCTGAAGATAATTGTATGTAATTAGATGGTTAGCTATAATCTTTAGCTGGTTCTGCACATCCGAAGTGCGCAGAGTGACAGCACGGTCTTCATAATTCTCCAATATGGCAAAGCGTATGACAAAGCTTGGAATAATGCCTATCAGAAAAACAATGACAAAGATTCGTGCTTTAAGACTCTTAAGAATTTTCAATTGATGCAGTAAGTTTTTTATCTTAATTTCCATGATAAGACCCCGTCAAGTCAGGCATAATAGTATCCCACTCCCCACTTTGTATGCACATATTTCGGCTCGCTCGGGCTCACTTCTATCTTCTCGCGCAGCCTTCTGATATGAACGTCCACCGTGCGGACATCCCCTGGATAATCCGCACCCCATACAATTTTCAGAAGGCCTTCTCTGCTGTATACCTTGTTGGGATTAAGCATAAGGAGCTCCAATACCTCAAACTCCTTCGCGGTAAGATTGATTTCCTTTCCCGCTATATATACCCTTCTTCCTTCGCAGTCCAGCTTTACATCCTTACTCTCTATGATCTTCGCTGCTTCCTCCGCCTTTTCCTTCCTCTCCGTCCTGCGCATGATCGCACGGATTCTTGCCTTTACCTCAAGAATATTAAAGGGCTTGGTAATATAATCATCCGCACCATATTCCAGTCCGAGGATTTTGTCCATGTCATCCCCTTTTGCAGTCAGCATAACAATCGGAACATTGGAAAATTCACGAATCTGCTGACATACTTCGAAACCGGTGAACTTCGGAAGCATTACATCAAGCAGAATAATGTCATAATTCCTACTTTTTGCATAAGAAAGCGCCTCCTCGCCGTCATAGGCACAATCCACTTCCATACCGTCCTGCTCCAGGCTGAACCGTATGCCCTTTACTATCAATTTTTCGTCATCTACTACTAATACCCTTTTGCTCATCTCACACCTCGTTATCCCCTTTTTAATATTTATCTAAAGCATATTTCCTTACTTAACGCAAATCTTATCTTTCAGCTTCGAGAACATTCCTTCTTTGATTCCCTCCACCTGCATAATATCCTCGGGCTTTGCAAACCCGCCGTTTTTCTCTCTGTATGCAATAATACTGTCTGCTCTGCTTCCCCCAATACCGGGCAGAGAACAAAGTGCCTCCTTGGAAGCGGTATTGATATCGATAAGCCCGTTTTCCCCTTCCTTCACTCCGGAACCGGAAATACCCGCACCATCCGGTAGACCGCCTGAAAAAACAATTTCCGATGTGTCCTCCGCCGCCAGCACAGCTTCACTTTCCTCCACCGTCGGAATGACGATCTTCCAACCGTCCTCCAACTGCAGCGCCATATTCACATAATTCTCACAGGCGTCCTCTCGAAAGCCGCCCGCCGCCTCTACTGCTTCAAAAATACGGCTCCCCTTCTCCAGCTCATAGACTCCGGGGTTACGCACCGCTCCGCACATATGTACAAACAGATGGGCTTCTTCCATCTGTTCTTCCGCGACCGCCTCAGCCTCACGTTCCTCTTGCCCGTCCTCTTCTGCCGCTTCCGGCTCCTCGTATACGAGGTCCTCTGTCTCCAAAACAACCGTCTCCTTGCTTTGACAGCCTCCGGCAAAGAGCAGGCAAAGAAATAGAAGAAAAAGCCCGAGGAGCCTTCTCAAAGCTCCGGCTGTGACATCGCTTTTTATCCTATTTTTTATTCTGTTGTTCATCCGCATAGTTTCCTTTCAATAGTATGAAGAAGACCCCTCTATGCGACTGTAATTTCATTGTAAATTAATTATCCGGCATTGACAAGTGCCTTTTCTTCCTATTTCCATTTAAAAGTGATAATTCCCACAATTGTTATTACCATCCCTATGACTTTACGCATTTCAAACGGTTGTTTATCCACGCCAAACCATCCAAAGAGTTCTATTACATATGCCACAAGAAGCTGGGCTACTACGATGAGCATTACCGCCCGCGCAGGTCCAAGCATATCCATACTCTTAATTACAGTATATGTGATGAAGGCTCCTATAGCTCCGCCTAACAACATATATTTCGGCTCAACCTTCAGCAGCGTACCGAAGGATGATCTATCCGTAAAAAACCATGCGCCAAGGCAGACGAGGAGCGCAGTGAACTGTACAAAGGCGTTAGCCACCCAGATTCCTGAGTCCTTTGTGACCTGTGTGTTAAAGACACCTTGTATGCTCATCAATGCGCCGGAAATAAGTGCAATAAAAAATCCAATCATATGGGTCCTCCGTATACCAAAGAGTTTTCAAAAATTTACTCTCTGATATTCTTACCCATATGATTGGAAAAATATTCAATGAATATCTAAAATGGAATTCTAAATCACTCGCCGGTGCTCCCCGCACTGTCGCTGCTCTCCTGCGCCTCCTGTCTCAGCGCGTCTTCGTCCAGATATTGGATTTCTTCGGTCTCTTCCTCAGCTTCCTCGATAACGCTTTCCGTATAAGGCTCGCCGGTAATCTGCGTCATAATCTTCTCCGAGAGCTCCCGCAGCCTGTCGTTCACATCTGCACCGTCCCATATCTGTGCAAAGGCAATTTCTAATTCCACCCAGAAGTTACTTGTCTCTATCATCTTGGGTATCGGAACGGAAACCTCATACTCGTTCACGAACTCCTGAAGGTTGATATTTCCGTAATCCACATCATAGCGGGAAGCCACCTTTCCCGTTCTCGCATACAGCGTATCGGTATATTCACAAGTCAAGAACTTCGCAAAATCGTCCGCAATATCCTGCTTGTCGGAATAGCCGTTCACCACCACGCAGTTCGTTACCGAAAGAGACCTCGTCAGCAGATCTCCATTGATATCCGGCACCGACGCTATGCTGTAGTCATAAGCGAAAGTTCCGTTTGCCTTGGCCTCCTCCAGCTTAGCCACAACATCGGTGGTCGCCACCGTGTATACAATCTTGCCCGCAATGAAATCGTCTATAATATCCTCATAGCTGATTTCCTTCGTATCGATGGAAAAGAACTGGTTCAAATCCTGATATACCTTCAGACAATCGATGGCGTCCTGATTATAAATATTCATGTTGGAGGTGCTGTCTCCCGACTCACCGCCCACAATCATATAATTTCCCGCAAAGAAGTAGTTATAAAAAATATCCGTTACGTCCCATTTAAAGACCGCTTCTACCTGCTCCGGCGCATCATATTCATTGGCAAAGCTCAAGATATCATCTATAGTAGCCGGAAGAATCGTCTTTATTCTCTCGTCGATCTTTTCCTGCATAGCGGCATCTACCACGGTCTCTTCCCCTGCGCTCCCATCTGTGATATCGGGCATATCTCCCTCATCCAGAGAAACATCAGAGGCCTCCTGCGCCGATTCTTCCGGCTCATTCGTCTCGATTTCAGCCATCGCCTCTTCTCCCAGCGCCGCATCCGCTTCCGCCTCGATCTGAGCTTTGGCAAAATTCTCCAGATAAGTCTTATTATATAAAAGCGCACTTGTTTCGAAATAGAATGGATAGCCTATCACCTCACCTTTATACGTTACCGCCAGTCTGGCGGCATCGGGATAGCCTTCCTTGATAGTGTCCCACTTCCTTTCGTCTATAGGAGAAGCAAGACCTGCAAGATATGCCTTCTCTAAGGAATCGTTGCTGATGATATACAAATCCGGCAGGTTCTCCGTCTGGATAGAAGCTTTGTTGATATTCTCCAGATATTCCAGTCCCGAAGAAAGAACCGGAATCACTCTGACACCATGCTCTTTGTTATAAGCTACCGCAGCGCTGTGCAAATAATCGCTCAGCGCTTCGTCTGCATACCAGAAATATATGGTATCTTCTTTTTTAGTAAAAATCGTATCTTCCTTTTCCTGACTGATGGTTTTCCCTGAAAAACCAATTACTGCAACGGCTGCTGCCGCGCACAAGAGCGCTGCCGTTCCCAGAAGTCTTTTTTTAAGACTCATACTAATCCTCCGTGTTTATGAAAGACTCCGTTCCAATATGGCAATCATATTGTCTACGTCCTCTTTCGTAATAATAAGAGGCGGTACGAAGCGGATAATGTTCGTTCCTGCATTTATCAAAATCAAACCGTTATCCAGTGCCTTTTCGATGGTTTCCCCTACAGGCTTCATAAATTCGAGTCCCTGCATGAAACCGGCGCCGCGCCGCGTCTTTATAAAATCATATTTTTCTACCAGCTCATCCAGCTTCTTTTCCAAATAGGGTGCAACCGAATTCACATTTTCTATTATATGGGTCTCCTCAAATAAATCAAGCACTTTATTAATTGCGGCAGCTGCAAGAGGGTTCCCTCCGTAAGTGGTTCCGTGGTCCCCGCTGATCAGAGATTGCTTAGCCACGCGCTCTGTCATAAGGAACGCTCCCACCGGAACGCCGCCGCCTAAAGCCTTCGCAGTCATCATGATATCGGGCTTTACGCCGTAACGCTGCCAAGCATACATCGCTCCGGTACGTCCCATTCCGCACTGGATTTCATCGAGGATCAGAAGGATATCTTTTTCCTTGCAAAGAGCCTTTATCTGCTCCATAAATTTTTTCTCTGCGGGATAGATACCACCCTCGCCCTGTATTGTTTCGAATATAATGGCACAGGTTTTATCGGTTACAAGGTTTTTTACACTTTCGAAATTGTTCATCTGCGCGAACTTTATATTTCCTATCATAGGCTGGAAAGCCTCTCTGTATTTCGGGGTCCCGGTTATGGAGAGCGCTCCCATTGTCCTGCCATGAAAAGAATGCTCCATGGCAATTATTTCATGATCCGTGGCGCCATCCTTTAAATAAGCATATTTTCTGGCCGCCTTAATTGCACCCTCCACCGCCTCGGTTCCGCTGTTGGTAAAAAATACTCTGTCCATTCCGGAAACGTCCTTTATCTTTTTGGCGGCTTCTATTGCAGGTACGTTGTAATAGTAGTTCGATGTATGGATGAGCTTGTCAATCTGCTCTTTCAAGGCATCGTTGTACGCCTTGTTGCGGTATCCGAGAGCAAATACTCCGATTCCTGAAACGAAATCGAGATATTTCTTTCCTTCGATGTCGTAGAGATGGACACCCTCACCTTTATCGAGTACGATCTGGTATCTGTTGTATGTATGAAGAAGCGCTTTTTCGGCGTCTTCGATATATGCTTTCATTCCTGGCTGATTCATAATCGGAGCTTCCTTTCTTTTTGAGCAACATTTTTACGTTACTGAAAACGGAGTGAACAGTAACAGCTTTACACAGGCATATCGTTGTTCTGATCGTCATCGTGGAGAATCGCTGTTCCTACTCCGTGATAGGTGAAGATTTCGAGAAGCAGGCAGTGTGGGATTCTTCCATCTAAAATGTGGACTCTGTTCACCCCGTTTCTTATTGCTGAGGTGCAGTTTGCCAGCTTGGGGAGCATGCCGCCGCCTATGAAGCCGTCTTCAATGAGTTTATCCGCTTCAGATGCTTTCATTCGGGACATGAAGGAGGTCTTGTCATTGATATCTTTGTAGATGCCTTCTATATCTGTAAGAAAAGCAAGCTTCTCCGCATGTACTGCTTTGGCGATGGCACATGCCGCATCATCGGCATTGATGTTGTAAGTCTGGAAATTGTCGTCCAGACCTATGGGCGCTACGATCGGGAGGAAATCTTTTTCCAGCAAATCGTATAATAAATCGGGATTGACCTCTTTGATGTCTCCCACAAAGCCGATGTCTCTGCCATCCGAATATTTACGGTCTACTTTTAAGAGACCGGCATCTTTGCCGCTGATACCTACTGCTCTTACCCCCAGCTCCTGAACCATTGTTACAAGGCTTTTGTTTACTTTAGACAGGACCATTTCTGCGATTTCCATGGTCTCCTCGTCAGTAACGCGAAGGCCGTTTACGAATTCCGCTTCTTTTCCTACCTTTCCTACCCAACGGCTGATTTCTTTTCCGCCGCCGTGTACGATGATCGGCTTAAAGCCCACGAGCTTGAGCAGAGTAACATCTTTGATCACGTTCTTTTGCAGCTCCTCGTTGCTCATAGCGCTGCCGCCGTACTTTACAACGATTACCTTGCGGTTAAACCTCTGTATATAGGGAAGGGCCTCTATCAGAACTTCTGCCTTTTTTAACACCTCTGTCATATCTTTATCCATTATTATACCAATGCTCCTTTCAACTCCTGATTTTCTTTTTTAAGCTTTGCTTTCATCCTTCTTAAGACCGATAGTCTGCATTTATCTTTATATAATCATAAGTCAAATCACAGCCCCATGCCGTCGCCTGCGCGCCGCCCATTTTCATGTCTACCAGCACTCTGACCTCCGGCTCCGAAAGGATTGCCGAGGCTTCTTCTTCGCTGTAGTCAGTCGCTGCTCCATCCTTGTATATCTGTATCCTTCCGTTCTCGCCCTCGAAGAAGAGTTCAATATTTTCCGGATCGAAGTTCACCCCTGAATAGCCCAGCGCACAAAGTATCCTCCCCCAATTAGCGTCATGTCCGAAAATAGCCGCTTTGGTCAGGCTGGAGCAGATTACCGCTTTGCTGAGTATCTTCGCGTCCTCTTTCGATGCTGCGTGAATGACCTTTGTCTCGAATAAAGCGGTTGCGCCTTCCCCGTCTCCTGCCATCTTCTTCGCCAGGGTTTCGTCTACATAATGGAGTGCTTCCGTAAATTTATAATAATTCTCGTCCTTGCTCACAATCTCCGGATTGCCTGCCATGCCGTTAGCGAGCACAATCAGAGTATCATTGGTAGATGTATCTCCATCAATAGAAACCATGTTGAAAGTATCCTGAATATCTTCGCTTAACGCCTCCTGCAAAAGCTCCTTGGAAATTGCAATGTCAGTGGTTACAAAGCCGAGCATCGTGCACATATTGGGATGTATCATACCGGAACCCTTGCACATTCCTCCTATTGTAACAGTCACGCCGTCGATTTCAATAGTCACCGCCACCTGCTTGGAAACGGTATCCGTGGTCATAATTGCTTCCGCAGCCATCGTTCCCGCGTACTCACTGCGTTCTTTTGCCCGTGCCAGCTTGCTCACTCCGCCCGTTATCTTATCTATAGGAAGCTGCATGCCAATGACTCCGGTGGAAGCTATCAGTACGGAATTCTCAGGTATCCCCAGCTCCGTTGCCGTACTTTGTGCCGTCTGCTTACAGTATTCGTAGCCCTTTACCCCGGTACAGGCATTGGCGATCCCTGAATTTACAACTACTGCCTGCACATAGGGCGAGGTGGCCACCACATTTTTGTCCCACAGAACAGGAGCTGCCTTTACCACATTGCTCGTAAAAACCCCTGCCGCCTTACAAGGAATCTGGCTGTATATGAGAGCCATATCCTTTCTGTTTTTATATTTTACATTCGCTTCCGCGCCTGCCGCTTCAAATCCCTTTGCGGCAGTTACTCCACCCGAAATAATATCCATCATAATCCTCCATGTTTGTCAGTTAATGGCTTCTATATTTTCTTCATTTAAAACAAAATCATAATAGTTCAAATCCTCGCGCTTCGTCCAGCCAATGCGGCTCCAAAAGGCGTTCCCCATGCTGTTTTGGGTAAAGGCGATCAGCGATACCTTGTTAATGTGCTCCGCCTTAAGCGCTTTTACCGCTGCCGCCACCATGGTTTCCCCGATGCTTCTTCTGCGATAAGCTTCGTGTACGCATACATGGTACATGCAGCCTCTTCTCCCATCGTGACCGCAAAGGATGGCACCTACGATTCTTCCGTCCTCTACCGCTACAACACTGGTTTCAGGATTTCTCTTAAGGAAACGTTCCACGCTTTCCATGGAATCGTCGATGCTGCGTATGGAAAAGCCCCTGATACTCATCCAAAGTGCGTGCACCTCCTCGTAATCCTCTATTGTCATTGTCCGGACCATCTCTCTTCCTCCTAACCTTGGTCGTCTGTCAGCTCGACCACCACATAATCGTGTCCTGTATCGGGGAGGAATCGGGATATGACATCTGCCATCTTAAGCTTCAGGCTGGCGGTATTCACACACGGATGACAGCCTAAATATTCCGATTCCAAAACCTCTCTGTCTATGAGCAGCTGCACCTGTTTTTCCTTATCGTTCATGAGCCCCATAACGCTTACCGCTCCAGGGGATATATTCAGAAACCTTTCCATGTACTCCGCCGGGGCGAAGGATAGTCTGGCACTCTGTATCTGCCTGCATACTTCCTTCGTGCTGAATTTCTTTTCTCCGGGCATTAACAGGAGATAGAATTTCGTTCGCTGGGCATTGCACAAAAATAGATTTTTACATAATCTTATATCCAAAAGCTTATCTACTCCCTGACACGCTTCTATAGTCGCCACTGCTTCGTGGTCCAGCCTTTCATATGGAATATCCAGTCTCTCCAAAAGCTCGTAAACTGCCATCTCTCTGGGCAGCCGTCCTTCCGGGGAAGGCTTTTCCATGTAAATCTTCATATCAGAGACAATTTCGGTCTTATCGCTCATAGTTTTTCCTTTCACAAATTCAATCCTTTTTGTTCTTCACAGCCCAGCATAATATTCAGACATTGAATAGCAGCGCCCGATGCTCCCTTACCGAGGTTATCGAATTGCGCGGTAAGCACCGCCCTCTCCTCGTTTCCCGTCACGTAAAGCTTCAGGCCGTCCCAGCCGGAGCAGCCGTTGCCCGCCATCATTCCCTTTATTTCTTCTGCAGACTGAGGCATCACATGAATCAATTTCTGCCCCGCATAATAATCATGAAAGAACGTCCGAAGCTTATCCGGCGTATGACAGCCTTTCAAAAACTCCGTATATAGCGGAACGGAGACTACCATTCCGCTGTAATAATCCGCAACGATCGGAGAAAACAGAGGTTCCCTCGAAAGTCCGGCGATTTTTTTCATTTCTTTTAAATGCTTGTGCTGCTGACTAAGCGCATATTCCCTCGGCGAATCGAATTCCGGTACCCGCTTCTCATCCTCGTACTGGGCAATCATGGATTTGCCGCCTCCGCTGTAGCCTGTAATAGAAAAGCCGCTGACCGGATACTCGGAGGATAATATCCCTTCCGCAACGATAGGATATAATAAGGAAATAAAACCCGTCGCATGGCAGCCCGGCACCGCTATCCGTTTTCCTTTCGCCACCGCTTTCCTATGATTTTCAGACAGCTCCGGAAAGCCATAGGACCAGTCGTCCTGCGTTCTGTGAGCGGTGGAGGTATCGATGATCCTCACGTTTTCATTTTCAATCAGGCCGACGGATTCTCTCGCTGCGGTATCAGGCAGACAAAGAATCGAGATATCCGAGGAATTGATCAATCGTCTTCTTTCATTTTCATCTTTTCTAAGTTCCTGAGAAACAGGAAGTATCTCTATATCATCGCGTCCCATAAAACGTTCATGTATTCTCAGTCCAGTAGTTCCTTCGCTTCCGTCGATAAAAATTTTTGTTTTCATCCGCTTCACCTCTTCATCTCAATATACCCGTCCGGTAATAAAGTAAATAATACTATTTCCCTTCTAAAATCTCAACTGTTTTGTTTTTTAACTTCATTTTCGCATAAGTATACATCTTATTTGCATAATATTCAACCATTTTTTTATTTTATTCATTTTTTCATAGATTGTATGTGTTTTTATACATAAATTCACTCTTGCATTTCAGAAAATAATGTTGTATATTGTTTGCATAGCAATTTCGTCCATGATTTCATGGAAAAACATATTCATTCACATTTTAATAATATTTGGAGGCAATAATAATGAAAGAAAAGGTTATCCTGGCTTACTCCGGCGGACTCGATACTACCGCCATCATTCCTTGGTTAAAGGAAAATTTCGATTATGAAGTTATCTGTGTATGCGTTGACTGCGGTCAGGGCGAGGAATTGGACGGTCTGGAGGAAAGAGCAAAGTTCTGCGGCGCTGAAAAATTATACATCGAAGATGTTACCGACGAATTCTGTGACGAGTACATCGTTCCCTGCGTTCAGGCTCATGCTGTTTATGAGAATAAATATCTCCTCGGCACATCCATGGCAAGGCCGGTCATTGCAAAGAGGCTGGTAGAAATTGCACGCAAGGAAGGCGCTACCGCTATCTGTCACGGCGCTACCGGCAAGGGCAACGATCAGATTCGTTTCGAGCTTGGAATCAAGGCTCTCGCTCCCGACCTGAAAATTATTGCCGCCTGGAGAAACGATAAATGGACTATGGATTCCCGCGAATCCGAAATCGAATACTGCAAAGCACACGGTATCGACCTTCCCTTCTCTGCTGATTCCTCTTACAGCCGTGACCGTAATTTGTGGCATATCAGCCATGAAGGTCTGGAACTGGAAGATCCCGCTAACGAGCCGAACTTCGAGCACCTTCTCGTGCTTGGCACTACTCCGGAAAAGGCTCCCGATGAAGGCGAATACGTAACTATGACCTTCGAAAAAGGTATCCCCGTTTCCGTAAACGGCAGGAAGATGAAGGTGTCGGACATTATCCGTGAACTCAACGCTCTGGGCGGAAAGCACGGTATCGGCATTATTGATATCGTTGAAAACCGCGTAGTAGGCATGAAATCCCGCGGCGTGTATGAGACACCCGGCGGCACCATTCTCTACGAAGCACACCAGCAGCTGGAGGAGCTCATCCTCGACCGCGATACCTATGCGTTGAAAGCGGACATGGGCAATAAACTGGCTCAAATCGTTTACGAAGGAAAATGGTTCACCCCTCTTCGCGAAGCGGTACAGGCTTTTATTGAATCCACGCAGCAGTATGTAACCGGAGAAGTAAAGCTGAAGCTTTACAAAGGCAATATTTCCAAGGCCGGCACAACTTCCCCTTACTCTCTTTACAATGAAAGCATCGCGTCCTTTACTACCGGCGATTTATATGACCATCACGATGCGGAGGGCTTCATTAACTTATTCGGCCTCTCCTGCAAAGTACGCGCGATGAAGTTGCAGGAAGCAAACAAAAGCAACTAGACCGGTCTGTAATCACCGATAGACGATTGCAGAAAGGAGCTTCGCTCATGGACGTCATAACCATATTACTCGTATATTTTGCAGCCGTGAACATCACAGGCTTATGCCTTATGGGGCTGGACAAATATAAGGCTAAGAAGCAGGCATGGAGAATCCCTGAATCTACCCTTTTTATTATGGCAATTATCGGCGGAAGCATCGGCTGTATACTGGGCATGTATGCTTTCCGCCATAAAACAAGGCACTGGTATTTCGTCTACGGTATGCCTGCGATCCTGCTTTTGCAGATAGCCCTCATTCTGGCGATTCTATATTCTCCGGTTCAAATCAAGATTATGTAAGTAGGAGGTCTTATCATGCAAGCCGAAAGTTTTACACTTCATATAGCGATCTGCGACGACAACGCAGGCGACCGCAAGCAAATGGAAAGGTTATTCCGGCGAGAATCCGATAAACGGGCAAAGGAAGCAAGTGTCCTCTACGTGGATTCCTACGGCAGCATTTCCGCAATTATGCGTTCTCCGATGATTTACGACGCTTTTTATATCGATATGGTTTCCGGAGAAATGAACGGTGCGGCTCTGGCACTTAAGCTTCGCGAGGCGGGTGTAACCTCACCTATCGTGTTGTGTGTCTCTTCCGTCGATTATCGGGAACTATTTTGCACTTACTCCGAACCGGAAAGGCGCAATATCTTTTTTCTGGACAAACCGATTAAAAAAGAGGAATTATCTGCTTCTCTCGATCAAATAGCTTCACTGAAAAATCAAATCGTGCCTACCATAGAGCTGCGGGGTGAAACGGTCACCCGCTACGTAGAGGAGGACGATATCGTCTACGCAAAGGCGGAGGGTATCTATATCCACGTCTATCTCAAAGACGGAAGTAACATAAGCATTCTCAGCACCATTACGAATTTCTATTCCCAGCTGTCCGCTTATTCTCACTATGCCGCTGTTTCCCGTTCATATATGGTGAATGTGACCTATTTAAAAAAGATAACCTTAACCAAGCTCACACTTATGGATGGAACGGTAATCCGCATTACCCCCGCCTATTCCATGGACTTAAAAAAGGCTCTCCGGCAATCCGCCGAAGAGCTGTAATCAAGTTATCATTCGGCCTATAGGCTTCATAATAACAAATATTCATTCTGTGTAAATTCTCGCCTCATCAAATAGTGACGATGATGCCTCCGTCATTGGCATACATGCTGCTGATACCTGCAGTGCCCATTATCAAAACATCCTTTACACGTATCTTATTCAATATCATGCTCTTTATCAGCTCCGCTCTGTCAGGACAGTTGCAGTGCGTGATCATGAGTACCTTTTCTTCGGATTTCACCACTTCTTTCGCCAGAGTCTCCGCCAGCTTGGTAAGTGCTTTTTTAATGCCGATCGCCTGGCCCTTTTGAACAATTGCTCCTTCTATTGCCCCCATAACGGGCTTTATGCTTAAGGTCGAAGCCACCAGCGCCTTTACGCCTGTAAGGCGTCCATTTTTTCTAAGTGTCTCCAGATTATCGAGAACAAAATAAGTACGCATTGCATCCCTGAACACATCCAGCTCTTTCACAATCTCCCCGAAGGAAAGGCCTGCTTCCTCTAATTCCATGGCTTTCAGCGCGATATGTGTCTCTCCGCAGCTTGCAGACTCGGAGTCACATACATAAATATTCTTGTCTCCGTATTTTTCATGATATAAATTCTTGCCCAGCACTGCACTGTTATAGCTTCCGCTGAGCTTTGAGGAAAGGGTAACTACGAAAACATCCTGTGCCTCGCAATGATATGCCTCGCGGTATCTTTCCGGAGAAGGACAGGAAGATTTAGGGCAACCGGAATATGCCGCAACTTTTTCCAAGAATTCCTTCTGATTGAAAGTCTCATCATCCATGACCTGATAGTCTCCTACCTCTAGTCCGAGAGGGACAATTTCGAATCTCGCATCCTTTTTGTATTCTTCCGGCAGTTCACAACAACTGTCCACAACGATTTTATAGCTCATATCAATGACCATGCCTTTCTTCGCGCCCCGCACACTTGGCGGGCATATATTTGTAAACCAAATCACTATGCAGCATACTAATTACTATTCCACGTAGTATTGATTACTACTTATAATAACACGCCCACCATTTTCTTGTAAAGATACTTTCTGCTTTTTTTATAATTCTATAGATTAACTTTTTACTTTCCACTATAATAGCAGTAATACTATTACTATAATGCTATTGCTATAGCTTGTAACACAAAAACATTTTCATAAAAAGAGGTAAAATATGAAAGCCTATCGAATAAACGATCTGAAAAATTTTATGAATAAGCTCTTGCTCTCGGAAAGCTTCGATTATTTTCTTTTAGAAGAGGGCACCATTGTTACCTATAACACGTTCCGCATCGATGGACGTATCCAGAAGGATTTCTATACAAAAGAAGAGCAGGAGGATTTCTCCCTCTGCCCTTACGATTTCTCTCTATGGAAGGATATGCGCCCCATATGCTTCCAACTCATAAAGGGAAAGCGCACTCCCTTAAGCTTTAAATTCGTGCTCCATCTTTTGCCCGGACATATGAAGAAAATAATGTCGGACACGGTTATCGAAGGTGGAGAGCAGCAGCTTAAGGCATTTACCCTTACAATAAAGTACGACGGAAACACGGCAGCTTTGATGACGGGGATCTCCACGAATACCTTCGTTATGGATAAAACGCCGGAGCTGCTTTGGGATCAGGCTTTTCAAAAGTTCATGGAAAAAAACCAGCTTCTATGGGAAGAAATTTAATTTATTTCTTCATCTTTGGATTGAATATGAGGCTCGCAAGATAGCCGAATATCAAGGCAGCGCTCGTTCCCACTGCTCCCGCCTTAAATCCTCCCTGGAATATGCCGATGAAGCCGGCACTGTCCACCGCTTCCTTCACTCCTTTCATCAGCACGTTACCGAATCCTAAAAGGGGTACCGAAGCTCCCGCTCCCGCATATTCCTGAAAGGGTTCATATATTCCAAACACACTGATGACCGCTCCCAAGCATACGAGAAGCACCATAATGCGGCCCGGCATCATCTTTGTCTTTTCCATCAGTATCTGTACCAAAGCGCATATGAGTCCGCCTACCCAAAAAGCATTGATATAATCCATAAAATAACCATACCTTTCTTTACAGCCCGAATGTCCTATGCGGACATAGGCTTTTATTAAACGCAGAAAAGTCCGTATCACACACCTTTTCTGATTTATGGATTATTATGTACAATTCATTTATATTTTATTTGAATAAATTACGATTTTTAAGACATTTTACCGAATAGCCTCCTTCATACTTTTTACATAGTCATAAACAGGCTGGCCTGCTTCCCCACCGTATTTTCCAATAATCTTCACTATCGCGCTGCCTACGATAACTCCGTCCGCAATGTCCGCTATTTTTCCCGCCTGTTCCGGAGTGCTGACACCGAAGCCTACTGCCGCAGGCGTATTCGATGCCTCTCTTACCGCGGATAAAATAGCGCTTAAGTCCGTCTTTATTTCGCTTCGCATCCCGGTAACTCCCATAGAAGACACTATATAAATAAAGCCTTTCGCATCCCCTGCTATCATTTTTATCCTTTCCTCCGAAGTCGGTGCAATAAGGGAAATGATATCTACGCCGTATTCTCCGGCTGCTTTTAGGAGTTCACCTTTTTCTTCGTAGGGCATATCCGGGATAATCAGACCATTCACCCCTGCTTCCTCACATTTTGCACAGAACTTTTCATATCCGTATTTGTATACAGGATTCAGATAAGTCAAAAACACCAAGGGTACATTTGTTTTTTTCCGTACATTCTTCGCCAGTTCAAATATCTTATCGGTAGTCGTCCCTGCGGCCAGCGCCCGGATATTGGCTTCCTGGATTACAGGTCCTTCCGCTATTGGGTCGGAAAACGGGATTCCGATTTCGATCAAATCACATCCGGCTTCCACCATTTTCATAATAAATTCTTCACTTTTCTCGATAGAAGGATCACCGCCGGTCAAAAAACCTATGAAAGCTTTCCCGTGGTCAAAAGCGTCTTGTATGCTAATATTATTCATGGATATTTACCCCCTTATATCTGGCGATTGCCGCCACATCCTTATCACCTCTGCCGGAAAGACAAACAATAATTATATCGTCCTTCTTCATTTCGGGCGCTATCTTCCTCACATGAGCAACCGCATGGGCGCTCTCAATTGCACAAATGATGCCCTCCGTCCTCGCCAGGTACTCAAACGCATCTACCGCCTCGTCATCCGTAACCGGAACGTACTGCGCCCGTTTGCTGTCGTGCAGATTGGCATGCTCCGGCCCTATTCCCGGATAATCCAAGCCTGCAGATATGGAATAAACCGGCGCAATCTGTCCGTATTCGTCTTGACAGAAATAAGACTTCATTCCGTGGAATACGCCGGGGGTTCCCTTGGCAATAGTGGCCGCGTGCTTCTGCGTATTCAACCCATGTCCCGCCGCCTCACAGCCTATCAGGGCCACCTCCTTATCCCCGATAAAATTATAAAACATTCCCATGGCGTTGCTCCCGCCGCCTACACAGGCAACCACAGCGTCAGGAAGCTTTCCCTCGTATTCGAGAATCTGCGCTCTCGCTTCCTTGCTGATCACGCTCTGGAAATCCCTGACAATGGTGGGAAAGGGATGGGGGCCCATAACGGATCCCAATACGTAGTGGGTGTCGTGCACTCTGTTAGTCCATTCCCGCATCGTCTCATTTACCGCATCCTTTAACGTCATCGTGCCGCTTGTTACCGGATGGACCTTCGCTCCCAGAAGCTCCATGCGGTATACGTTAAGTGCCTGTCTGTCCGTATCCTCTTTCCCCATGAAAATCTCACACTCCATGCCTAAGAGCGCCGCTGCCGTAGCTGTGGCCACTCCGTGCTGCCCCGCTCCGGTTTCGGCGATGACTCTCATCTTTCCCATCTTTTTGGCAAGAAGCACCTGACCTAATACATTATTGATCTTGTGGGAGCCGGTATGATTCAAATCCTCTCTCTTTAAATAAATCTTAGCCCCTCCCAAATCCTGCGTCATTCGTTTGGCATAATACAAAAGGGAAGGCCGGCCTGCATAATTCTTAAGCAGATCGTCCAGTTCCTTATTAAAGTCAGGATCATTTTTATAAAACTCGTAGCTTTCCTCTAACCTAATCACTTCATTCATAAGCGTCTCCGGTATATACTGTCCGCCGTGCACGCCAAATCTTCCCTTAGACATCTCTGATTCTCCTTATAATTTCCAATATTTTATCTCTATTCTTTACGCCGTCCTTCTCCACGCCGCTGCTTATGTCCACCGCATAGGGCTTTGCATATGAGACAGCTTCCCCTATATTCTCTGCATGCAATCCTCCCGCGAGAAAATACGGAAGCGGTGTCTTCGGAATCCGGTTCCAGTCAAAGGCAACCCCGGTACCTCCATAGCCTCCCCCCGTCGTGCCGCTGTCAAATAAAAAGTAATCCGCACCTGAATTTGCATACTCTTCATAAAGAGCCGATGGATACTCTTCTTCTCCGATACGTACCGCCTTGATGACAGGACCGATTATCCGCCGTTTTATTTCTTCCACATAGGTAGGCCGTTCCTGCCCGTGGAGCTGTACTATGTCGATAGTACCATTCTGCATAAGCCTGATTATCTGCTCTGTGGGTGCATTCACAAATACGCCTACGGCGGATACCCCGCTTTTTACTCTGGACTTAAGGTGTGCCGCCCCGGCTTCGTCTATCTGCCTCCTGCTGTCTGCAAATACGAAGCCGATGTACTCCGGACCAGCCTCATTCACATAATCGATATCGCATTCTCTCGTAAGTCCGCATATCTTTATTTTCGGTTTCACAGTTCTTCTCCTCGTAAGATGGAAACCTGCCTTTTCTTATCGGAGCTTCGCATAAAAGTTTCTCCGATCAGAACGGCATCCGTCTTATTCTGCTTAAGTATTGCCACATCCTGCGCGGTCCTGATTCCGCTCTCCGATACGAAGACGATTTCTTCCGGGACAAGCTTTCGCAGACGGCTGCTGGTTGTTATGTCAACCTTAAAGGTTTTCAGATTCCGGTTATTTACTCCTATGATTCCGGCTTCCGCCCTAAGTGCCGCTTCTACTTCATCCTCCGTATGTGCCTCAACAAGGGCGGATAATCCGACACTATGAGCGATTTCCAAATATTCTTTTAACCGCTTCTCCCCGAGAAGCGTACAGATCAACAGAATGGCGGAGGCGCCAAGCAGCTTCGCTTCGAAGATCTGATACTCATCCACTGTGAAGTCTTTTCTAAGCACCGGTATCCTCACCGCCGACGCTATCTGCTCCAGATAGCTGTCGCTGCCAAGGAAATAAAAGGGCTCTGTCAGCACGGAAATCGCCGCGGCTCCCGCCTCTTCATATTCCTTCGCAATATCCAGATAGGGGAATTCCTCCGCAATAATGCCCTTCGACGGAGAAGCCTTCTTCACCTCACAGATAAAGGACATCCCTTCTGCGGCCAGCGCCCTCCTAAAAGGAAAATCTCCGCTCTTTTCCATGGCAGGGGCCATCGCCTCCGCATCTCTTCGCAATGAATAAAGGTCTCTCCTCTTTTTCAGTTCCTCCACCCTCACACGGGTTTTTGCTGCAATTTCATCTAATATCATGATAATAACTCCTTTTTCTTAAGAATTGGATAAAGATACGAAACGCTCCAATTGCTTAAGTGCACTTCCATTATCTATCGTTTCCTGTACTTTATAAACCGCTTCCTGCAAAGTAAGAGAGGAATCCGCCACATAAAGCGCTGCTGCCGAATTAAGCACAACGGCATCTCTTTTGGGCCCTTTTTCGCCTTTTAGAATTGAAAGAGTAATCTGCGCATTTTCTTCGGGAGTCCCGCCCAGCAAATCTTCTTTCTTACATCTCTCCATGCCAAACTGCTCCGGCTCCAGCGTATATTTCCTGAACTCATTATTTCTCACTTCGCATACGGTGGTGGCAGAGCTCATAGAAATCTCATCAAGTCCGTCCTGACCGAATACTACCATTGCATTTTTGACCCCCAGATTGGCAAGCACCTTCGCCATGGGCTCCACCAGCTCCTCATCGTATACTCCAAGAAGCTGCATATTGGCTCCCGCCGGATTGGAAAGAGGTCCGAGAATATTGAACACTGTGCGGATTCCAAGCTCTTTTCTCACCGGAGCCACATATTTCATGGCTATATGATAGTTCTGTGCGAACAGGAAGCAGATTCCTATTTTTTCCAAAAGCTCCTTGCTCTTTTCCGGCGAAATATTGATGTTCACACCAAGCGCCTCCAATACGTCGGCCGCTCCGCATTTGCTGCTGGCTGCACGGTTACCATGCTTAGCAACGGGAATTCCCATAGCCGATACGACGATTGCCGAGGTGGTGGATATATTGAAGGAATTGGATTTATCTCCTCCTGTACCTACGATTTCCAATACTTCCATGTCATGAAGCAAGCGGATGCAGTGCTTTCTCATGCCTGCTGCCGAGGCGGTAATTTCCTCGATGTTCTCTCCCTTTAATGACAGTGATGTCAGATATGCTGACATCTGAATCTGAGAAGCGCTGCCGCTCATAATCTCATCCATTACCGTTTCCGCTTCCTGATAACTTAAATCCTGTTTAGTTACTACCTTCTGAATCGCTTCCTTTATCATTTCCTTATCTCCCTTCCGGTTTTTATGCTGTTAAAAAATTACGGAGTATGGCTTCTCCATCCGGCGTAAGGATAGATTCAGGATGGAACTGCACGCCGTATACCTCGAAATCTCTGTGCTTCACTCCCATAATTTCTCCATCCCCGGTCTTTGCCGTTATGAGAAGTTCCTCCGGCATGGTTTCTTCTACGGCAGCGAGGGAATGGTACCTCGCCGCTTTGATCGTCTCGGGCAGTCCCTTAAAAAGCCTGCAATCCCCCTCTATCGATATCTCAGACTGCTTCCCATGCATAAGCTCCTTCGCATAGGATACCTGTGCACCATAAGCTTCGCATATCGCCTGATGTCCGAGGCATACACCGAGTATCGGAATCGTTCCTGCAAAATGTTTAAGCGCTTCCTCGCAAATTCCCGCATCTGCCGGTCTGCCCGGGCCGGGTGATAAAACAATATGGCTGATATCCAGCTCCTCTATTTCGGGAATCGTCAATTCATCGTTGCGAATCACCTTGATTCCCGGGTCTATAGAACCGATAAGCTGATACAGATTGTAAGAAAAGCTGTCGTAATTGTCGATTAGCAGTATCATCTTAAATTCCTCCTTCCGCCGTCTGCAAGGCGCTCATTACCGCCTTTGCTTTGTTGATGCACTCCTGGTATTCCTTCTCCGGCACGCTGTCCGCTACGATTCCTGCTCCTGAACGGATGAATACCTTCCCATTTTTCTTAAAGGCGATCCTTATTGCAATGCAGGTGTCCATATTTCCTGTGAAATCGATATATCCTATAGCTCCGCCGTAGATTCCTCTCTTGTTATTCTCTAACTCATTGATAATCTCACAGGCCCTGATCTTAGGCGCTCCTGAAAGAGTTCCTGCGGGAAGCACCGCACCTATCGCATCTAAAGACGTCTTATCCTGTCTGATTTCTCCCTTTACCGTAGAACCGATGTGCATAACATGAGAGAATTTCTCGATGGACATATATTCCTCAACCTGCACGGAACCGAAGCGGCTGATCTTACCGATATCGTTTCTGCCAAGATCTACCAGCATATTGTGTTCGGCAAGTTCCTTGGGATCCGCAAGCAGTTCCTTTTCCAACCTCTCATCCTCTTCCTCCGTCTTGCCTCTGGACCTCGTTCCGGCTAGCGGGAAAGTGTACAGGCCGCCGTTCTCCAGCTTTACCAAGGTCTCCGGCGATGCTCCTGCTATCTCGATATCATCACTGCTGAAATAGAACATATAGGGAGAGGGATTGGTCGTCCGAAGCACTCTGTAAGTATCGAAGAGGCTTCCTTCCACATCCGCTTCCAAGCGGTTGGACAACACCACCTGAAAGATATCTCCTTCTTTGATGTAATTCTTCGCTTTTTCTACCATCCTGCAGTATTCCTTCTCCTTAAAGAGCGGACGGAACTCCGACTTGATGCGAAGGGGCTGTATCTGTGCCGGCGTGCCCTTAGTGATGAGCGCCTCCATGTCGTTAAGCTCCCGTATCGCTTTCTTATAATTTTCCACAGGGGAATCCGTCTTCATATTGACGATCAGGAACACTTTCTGCTTCAGGTTATCGAAGGCGATCACTTTATCGAAAAGCATAAGATCCACATCTTTGAAGTTTTCCTCGTCTCTGGCATCGAGATTCAAGGAGGGTTCACTGTATTTTATATAATCGTAGGAGAAATATCCCACAAGTCCTCCTGTAAAGGTTGGAAGCTCTTTGATCCTCGGGCACTTATTCTCCTCGATGATCTGCCTGATATACCGGGCGGGATTCGCGTCCTTTATAACTAACTCTGTACCTGTGCTGATCCGTACTGTCTTATCCGTGCAGGTTATTTCCAGCTTGGGGTCATAGCCCAAGAATGTATACCTTCCCCATTTGTCCGTATCCTCAAGGCTTTCTAACATGTAACAGTGACAGCTTACCGATTTCAATATCCTGAGCACCTCTATGGGAGTACAGAAATCGGAATAAATGACACGGCTGATCGGGACCGTCTTGTAGGCTTTTGCAAAAGCCTTAACTTCTTCCAGGGTTGGTGTGTACATATTTGGTTCCTCCTTTTACTTTTAAGATCAATTGGCTGATGTATCAATAACTATGTTTTAATTGCCATATTTCAATACATTTATCTATATTTCATAAGCAGATTCAAGAGGCAAAGCCTCTTGAATTCGCGTTGCTCGTCAGATAGTAATAAAAACAGCCCGAAATGCAAGCATTTTGGGCTGTTTTTATTACTATCTGACTCTGCTTATACGCGCAAAATCCGCCCATGACAATATTTTGGTATTGTCAAGGACGGATCAGAATGTCTATCCGCGGTGCCACCTTGATTCAGGAGAGGCATCTATTCGAAAAATCAAATGTATGCTGAAATCTCCTGCTCTTTAAGGAATACTATCATATTCCCAGCAACTAACGTGTGCTTTACGTCGCTGAATACTAGGCTGTATTGCTGTTAGCCTTTGACTGCGCCCTCCGTGGTCCATTTAACAAACTGCTTTCTGCCGGTTCTCAGCAATCCCAGCTCTCTGTAAGAGCAACATCTGTTTTTATCTCCACTTCAACGGTTTTCATGGATTTATTTAATTTTCTGTATTCTATCACTGAATTTTGCTTATGTCAATACAGTAATTTATAATTTTTCTTCCCATAGTCCATGGCGGCTGCATCCGAAATATAATGTGCCTCCGCTTCTGAGCTTGGGAAAGCGCACTTCTCCGCTTTGCTCAGGGTATAGCCTTATGAGCAGTACCTTGTCCAAGGTAACAAAAGCAATGAAATTAAGGAAATGCTCCTTGCTCATTTCGTGTGAGAAAGTGATATAGTAATCTTCCTCCACAGTCTCCACTTTCAGACTATGTTCTCCCTGTGATTTTTGAGGAACCAGAGCAGGCAGCTTTCGTCCGCAGCAGGATATCTGGGCCTCCCCGGTGCATGTTATAATATTTCCGCAGGTAGGGCACACATGAAATTTGATTTTCTTCATATTTCCGGCCTCCACACTGTTGGGCTCCAGATCCCCCGACAGAATTTTTTCAATATTTACTCCGAGGATTCCCGATAGATCCTGCAATAAAGACACATCGGGGCAGCCCATCCCGCGTTCCCATTTTGAAATGGCCTTGTCGCTGATGTTCATGGCATTCGCCAGCTGTTTTTGTGTCATTCCTTTTTCTCTCCGCAAATCGTAAATCAATTTGCCCACTTTACTGCAATCCATGAGAATACCTCCTAGTGTTTCCTTTTTCGTCTCAAACCGCCTCTTTATATATCCCGCCTTCTTTAGGGCTTTTCTCCGGAAGCTGCACTAAGATTACCGCAGAAAAAACGAGGGCACAGCCGAACAGCTCCTTTTGAGACAACGCTTGTCCCAGGATAAGCCATCCGCCTAACAGCGATACCGAGGACTCCAGGCTCAGTATAAGGGAAGCCACGGAGGGCTCCACATTCTTCTGCGCTATAACCTGCAAGGTATACGCTACTCCGCAAGACACGACCCCCGCATATAAAAGCGGCCATATCCCCGCAAGAAGCTGATTCCATACGGGCTGTTCCAGAATGAGTCCCGTAACGGTGCAAATCGTGCCTGCCACAAAAAATTGAATACAGGACAATATTACTCCGTCCATCTTGGGAGCAAAATAATCGATCAGCAAAATATGCACAGAAAACAGGATTGAGCATACAAGAATAAATAAATCCCCTCTTCCAAGAGAAAAGTTCTCGCCCACACAGAGCATATAAAGTCCGCATACTGCAACCGCTGCGGCTATCCAAACCCTCCCCCGCACCTTTTTATGCAGGAACAAGCCCAGAACCGGCACGATAACAATATATAAAGTGGAGATAAATCCAGCCTTCCCAACTGTGGTATATTTAATTCCTATCTGCTGGAACACAGAAGCTGCACAGAGTGCCAGTCCGCAGCATATGCCTCCCTTCAGCGCAAAGGAAAAGGGCAGCTTTCGTCTATCCTTCCCGCCCTTTCCACGCCGCATAAATATTACAGGCAAAAGTACGATTCCTCCTAAGAAAAACCGTGTGCCGTTAAAAATCAAGGGGCCCATATAATTCATACCAAGGCTTTGCGCCACAAAAGCAAAGCCCCAGATGCAGGCCGCCAAAAACAAAAGCAAGCTGCTTGTGAGTGCTGTTTTTTTCATTTTGTTAATTTATACCTTTCCCATAACCTGTAAATTTTGGACCGTTGCCACTTAATTCTTTAAGGCACTTTCGATTTCCGCCGCTATATCTTTTATCATCTTATCCTCACAGTCGATTATGATATCCGCATAGCGCCGGTAAAGGGGAATTCTCTCCTCGTACAAATCCTCTAACGTCTGTCCCTTACGCACGGTAACGCCTCTTTCGCTCAAATCGCCCAGTCTGTGGGCTATCGATTCGCAGGAAAGCTCCAGATATATTATCGTCCCTATGCTTTTGAAATGTACCATGGCCTCCTTACCGTAAACGGCGCTTCCTCCCGTAGCAATGACCGTTTTCTCCATATCGAGAGATTCATTTATCTCATTTTCCACCTGTATAAATCCATCGATTCCTTTTTCCTCTATGATTTGGTGCAGAAGCCTTCCCGTCCTCTCCTGAATGACCAGATCAGAATCTACAAAACGGTATCCCAGACGCTTGGCGAGTACCACACCTATGGTACTCTTGCCCGCGCCCGGCATACCGGTCAAAATAATATTATTCATCCTGCAACCCCATATGCCTTTCAGCTTTGTCAGCCAAGATATACGATAACCTCCACCTCACAGAGAACATTCTTCGGAAGCTGTTTTACCGCTACGCAGCTGCGTGCCGGCTTCCCGGTAAAATATTTTTCATATACTCCGTTAAAAGCTGCAAAATCCGCCATATCAGCCAAGAAGCACGTTGTCTTTACTACCTTCGTATAATCGGTATCAGCCTCCGTAAGTATGGCTCCTACATTTTTCATTACCTGCTCCGCTTGCTCTATAATGTCGCTTCCTTTAATATCGCCCGTAGCCGGATCTATGGGAATCTGTCCGGATGCAAACAACATATCTCCTGCTATGATTCCTTGAGAATACGGTCCAATCGCCGCCGGTGCCTTATTTGTAGATACTTTTTTTAACATATGCTTTCCTCCTGAATTGATTACGCTTTATTATCTTCGTCGAACTGTGCCATCACATAAAAACCTCTGTCGTTCTCGATAACCCGCATTACCACACCCTGCCTTGCAAACATCCGCTGATTAAATGGATAGTTGCCCGACATGGCGAGCGACGGATCGATGGTGTAGTAATAGTTGCTGGGAAGAACTCCTTCAGTCACTGTAACAGAATCACCTTCCCGCAGCAGCCCCTGACGCTCCATCTTAAATTCCATTTCCCGCATAGGAACCTCCCCTTTCCGTAAGCCGTATTCTTGTTAAACTCGGCTATCGTGATTAATTGTACGTTACTGTTCACTCCGTGAACAGTAACAATTGTACTAGCCTTTTACAGTTTTTTCAACTGGTTTGTTGTGAATCGTAATATTTCCGTGTACAATATATGATAGAATTATATTTGATATGTCATATCGGTTATCCGGTGCCTTTATATTAACATGTATGCCGGAACAGAGAAAGGCGGCTCGCTATGCTTAACACGAACGAGATATTGTTATTCAAAAAACATCTGACATTTTGGGATAAATTAACGGATAAGCAAAAGGACAAAATCATAAAGAACACCTCCGTTGTCCGTTATCAGAAAGACAGCTCCATACATACCGCAGACCTTGACTGCGTCGGTCTATTACTTCCGAAGACCGGTACGCTCAGAGTGTATATCCTCTCAGAAGAAGGGAGGGAAGTTACTCTATACCGCATCCGTTCCGGCAGTGTCTGCATTCTTTCCGCGGCCTGTGTCCTGCAAAGCATTACTTTCGACGTATCTATAGATGCCGTAACGGACTGCGAGCTTCTTCAGCTGGATTCTGCGGTCTTTTTGTCGATAATGCAGGAAAATATCTATATGGAAGCCTTCGCTTACAAGAAGGCGACAGAACGTTTCTCCGACGCCATGTGGGCGATGCAGCAAATATTATTTATGAGCTTCGATAGGAGGCTGGCCCTTTTTCTGCTGGATGAAACATCCAAGACGGGTTCCCAAAGTCTTAGAATGACCCACGAAGAAATCGCAAAATACATGGGAAGCGCAAGAGAAGTGGTCAGCCGGATGCTGAAATACTTCTCATCCGAAGGACTCGTGCGGCTTTCCCGCGGGGAGATCCTTATCACTGACCATAAAAAACTGACGACTCTCATCTGATATTCTATTTTAAAATTACAGCATTTTCAGGATTTCAGCCTTGGATTTCGCTCCGATCGAGGTATTCACCGCATTGCCTCCCTTGAATACCATGAGCGTAGGAATGGTCATCACGCGGAAACGCGCCGCTAACTCCTGTTCCTCATCTACATTTACCTTGCATACCTTCACGTCGGTAAGCTCCTGCGCCAATTCCTCCACAATAGGAAGCACCATACGGCAGGGCCCGCACCATGGCGCCCAGAAGTCTACCAATACGGGTTTATCAGATCCTAATACCTCTACATCAAAATTATCTTTTGTTAAATTAATCTCTTTCATTTTATACCATGCTCCTTTCAGCGTCCGGAGAATTTATGCGGGTGCGCATGCACATCTTAAGCACAAATCTCCGGTAAATCAAACTCTTGTTAAATAAATAAATTTACATTGGATTCTTCTGCATCCCCCAGATAAGATGCTACACCTGCCAGCTCTACACCGTCGATCAGCTCCTCCTTCGTAATTCCCATTACGTCCATAGACATGGTGCATGCCACCAGCTTCACTCCGTTCGCCATCGCCTGCCTCATCAGCGTTTCCAGAGAATCTACATTCTTATCCGCCATTACCTTTTTCATCATTGCGGTTCCCATTCCTGCCATATTCATCCGGGACAGCGTAAGTTTCTTCACTCCCCGCGGCATCATGGCCCCGAACATCTTCTCGATGAAGGACTTTTTCACACTTTGTTTTTCCGGCCTGCGAAGGGCGTTCAAGCCCCAGAAGGTGAAAAACATCGTAACCGGACGTCCCATTGCGGCTGCCCCGTTGGCGATGATAAAGGAGGCAAGCACCTTATCCAGATCACCGCTGAACACTACCATCGTTTTTCCCTGTACTTTATCGCTCCCGCACTGTTCTTCTTTTATCCGGCATTCCCCGGTTCCTTTTTTAATGAACACGACGTTTCCTTTTTCCCCAGGCGTTTTGGATTCGTTTCTCTCGGACTTAACAAAGATATTGCCGGTCCTTCGGCACCACGACTCCACATCTTTTACAAATCCCATGTCGGTAGCGCATACCTTAAGGATTTCTCCGGGCTTCATCTCACAAAGGGCTTCGTTCACCTTCATGATGGGCCCCGGACACTGCATTCCGCAGCAGTCTACGCTTTTAATTACCTTCGCGGCTATATCATCTATTCCCAGGGCATCCTCGCTTTCCTGAGCCGCCTTCAGCTCCTGCTGCCCACTGCCGCCTGCACTCTCGTTTCTATCCCTGTAGTGCATGGACTTGTAGAAAGTTATTCCTCCTGAAAGCACCTTCACGTTAGCAAAGCCATTCTGCATCAATATCCTCGCACCGTTATAAGCGCGGACACCGATTGCACAGTATACGATAATCAGCCTATCCCTGGAAAGCTCCTGCATACGCTTTCTAAGCTGACCTAATGGAATATGGTAAGATTCGGGGATGGAAAACACCTCACGCTCCACCGCTTCCGTCACATCTAAGATGGTAAAGTCATCTTTTTTCTCTGCCAGCATCAGATCCATCTCATCATATGAGATGAAGCTTACCAGTCCTTCTAATACGTTCTGTGCCACGAAGCCCAGCATATTCACGGGGTCCTTCGCCGAGGAATAGGGCGGTGCATATGCCAGCTCCAATTCGGCCAGATCGTATATCGTTCCATTCAGACGCATAACCGTCGCCAGCACATCGATCCTCTTATCCGCTCCGTCCTCACCGATAATCTGTGCGCCCAGAATCTTTCCCGCTTTGTCGAAAAGCAGTTTCATAGTCAGCATAACTGCTCCGGGATAATAACCGGCATGAGATTTCTGGTCAATCAGGATAGAAAAATAATCTTTTTCCCTTATCAGACCTTTTCCAATCAGTGTCCTCTCGTTAATACCTACCGCCGCTGCAGTCAAGTCGAATACCTTGGCAACGGAAGTCGCCTGCACTCCCTTATAAGTTCTGTCCGTCCCTGTCATCACGTCCGCCAGTACTCTCGCCTGCTTATTGGCAGGCCCCGCCAGGGGTACCATTGTTCTTTCCTTTAATGTATAGTTCTCCGTTTCTATTACGTCCCCTACCGCATAGATATCCGGCTCGGAGGTTCTCATATATTCATCGGTTATTACTCCGCCCCTGGCATTCAATGCGATTCCCGCTTCCTTCGCAAGCGCACTGTTAGGACGGATACCGATAGAAAGAATTACCATATCGGCTTCTACCAATCTTCCGCTGGTTAGATGAATTGTCGTCGAACTGCCTTTATTCCCGAAGGAGGAAACGCCGTCTCCCAGTATCAGCTCCACCCCGTTCATCTCCAGATTTTCATGAAGAAGCTGTGCCATCTCATAATCCATGGGAGCCATGACCTGACTTTGCATCTCGATGATGCTCACCTCAAGTCCTGCCGCATGGAGGTTTTCTGCCATTTCCAGACCGATGAAGCCGCCGCCGATGACAGCCGCACTTTTCGGCTTATTCACAGCTATATATTCCTTTATCCTATCCGTATCGGGAACGGTCCAAAGGGTAAAAATATTCGCTCCTTCGATTCCGGGGATAGGAGGCTTAAGCGGTGAGGAACCGGTAGCAATGATGAGAGCGTCGTAACTTTCCTCATAGCTTTCTCCCGTCTTTAAATTCTTTACCTCTATCTTTTTTTCTTCCTTATGGATCGCAGTTACCTCATTTTGCACACGTACCTCGATGTTGAATCTCTTTTTCATCTCTCCCGGCGTCTGCAGCAAAAGATTATCTCTTTCTTTTATCGTATCGCCAATATAGTAAGGGAGGCCGCAATTCGCGTAGGAGATATACTCTCCCCTTTCCAATATGACGATTTCCATATGTTCATCCATTCTTCTAAGACGTGCGGCCGCGGTAGCTCCTCCGGCAACACCCCCGATAATTACGGTTTTTGCATATTTTTTCTTTACCATATCATTTACCATATCAGTAACTATACTCCTTTCAAAACAGAATGCTGTTTTTATGAGTACATAGTAGCATAAGAAAAAACTTTCTTCCGTGACTTAATCACATTCCTGATGTGAATTATCGATTATCGGACACGCCTTAAGCGGAAATGATAATCTTCCCCTCCTGAACTTCTATCCGCACGCGATTTCCTTCGATTCCCGCCTGCTCCAGTATGCCCTTGGTAAGCTGCACCCTTCCAGCTCTATCGAGCACCGCAAACTCCTCCTGCATATTCTCTGTCTCCAGCTCGCTTACATCCAGATGTTTCATTCGTTCTAAATAACCTTGCTTCATGACACGCTCGCTGCTGATTTTTCCATCGCGTATCATGACCACCCGGTCTACCTTTTTGGAAAGGCTCACATCGTGGGTAACGATAACGATGGTTACTCCCAGTTCTCTGTTCAGCACACGGAACATGTCCTGAATCATCAGGGATGTTTTCTGATCCACCGCCCCCGTAGGTTCATCCGCTAACAGAAGCTTCGGACCATTAGCGAGAGCTATGGCGATAGCCACCCTCTGCTGTTCTCCGCCCGATAATTGATGGAGCAGACTGTCCTTGCGGTGAGACATGCCTACCAGCTCCAGAAGCTCCAAAGCTCTCTCCCGTCTCTTTGCCTCGCTTCTCATCGCTTCTTTATCTTTACAAAACTGCATCGGTACTTCCACGTTGCGGATCGCGCTCAGATAAGGGAACAGATTTCTGGAATTCTTCTGCCAGACGAAGCCTACCGTATTTCTCTTATAATCCACAAGCTGCTTTTCACTCAGACGGAACAAGTCCTTGCCATCCACAAGAAGCTGCCCTGCGGAGGGCTTGATGAGACCGCCCACCATATTGAGAAATGTGGACTTCCCACTGCCGCTGTTGCCTACCACCGCCATCAGCTCGCCCTTTGCCACATTCATATCAAGTCCCTGCAGAGCCATAACCTCTACCGTGTTCGTCTTATATATTTTTACTAATCCGTCACAAACTATCATCATCTCTTCCAACTATCACACCATCCTCTATTTCGAAAACCGCATCCCCAAGCTCCATCAGGCTGGGATCGTGGGTCGTCATAACAATCGTAACGCCCTCCTGCTCCACCAGCTCCTTAAACAGTTTTACTACCAAAAGTCCGTTATCCGTATCCAGCGCTCCGGTAGGTTCGTCCGCAAACACCACCTTGGGATTATGCGCCAGTGCCCGCGCTATCGCCACTCGCTGCTGCTCACCGCCGGAAAGCTCCTGTGGCATGTGATACATGCGTTTCACAAGCCCCACCTTCTTAAGACATTCCTCCACGCGCTCCTTCCTGTCCTTCTCATAGCCCGCAAGCCTTAAGGAAAACTCCACATTTTCATATACATTCATAACGGGGACAAGTGCCACCGCCTGAAAAATATAGCCCATATGGTATCTTCGAAGCTCTTCTCTCTGGTGCTCCGACATGGCATTCATTTCCTTCCCGTCAAAAAACGCCTTCCCTTCTGTCGGCAAATCCAACGCACTCAGAATATTGACCAGTGTAGTCTTTCCCGAGCCGGAACGTCCCTTCAATATAGCGAGCGTTCCTTCTTCTACATCTATGTCGATTCCTTTAAGGACCGTAATCTCACTGCCTCCGGCAAGAGGAAATTTTTTTGTAAGTGCCGATGTACTTATTATTTTTTTCTTTTCCTTCATCTCTTATCGCCTTTCCACTAATCTTCCCCGAGCTTTAACGCCTGTGCAATCTTCATACCAGCTACCACCTTCGCCAGTATGAGGAAGCATATAGTTAACATAACAGCAAGTACCCCGCCGATTCTTATCATATCGAGAGGAGCGCTTACCACCTCGAAGGCCAGCGCATGCTTCTTTGGCAGATAAGCAATCATAAGGAGCGGAATATAGAGATAGGACGCGAAGAAGCCGACAAAGGCGCCTGTCGCTATGGCCGTCATAGATGAAAAAATCTGCTCGTGAACGAGCATGTATTTCACCTCTCCCATGGAAAGCCCCATCGCACGGTATATACCGAACATTAGCTCCCGTTTCTTGATGACCAGAATCCAATGAATTAAAAAGCCGACGGTACAAAGGATAAGTATGATGAGGAAGCTTATGGTAAGCAGACCGTTGGTCACCTGGATAGATGCGTCATTTTTGCTTCGTATCAGCTCATCTTTTACGCCGACTATATTAGTCAATTCCATTCCTTTTTCCTCTGCCAAATCCTTTATCAGCTCAGTTCCCCTGTCCGCCTTAACCCACACCTCATAGGGAGTAGCACCAAAAATGCTTACCACCTGACTGTAATTGGCTACAATTAAATAATTATCCGCATAGATGATACTGCCATCGGCCGTCCTTTCCTCCCGGTAGGGAGAATATCCCGGCCATATATCCACGAAGCCGTAAACGGTTGCAGTGGCTAAAGCCCTCGCATTGCCCAACTCATCGAACAGGGTATACTTGATGCTGTCTCCGATCTGCGCTCCCATCTTATCGCGGAAATTAGAGGATACCAGTACGCCGTCCGCTGCCTGCGAAATATCGTTCAAATAATAATACCAATGCTTATCCAGAGCGTTTTCCTTCATCCATGCGGTCTCTCCAAACTC
>JAEWPN010000041.1 GCA_023399455.1 Bacillota bacterium | reverse complement strand
ATATCCATTGATAATTAACTACCTTCTTTCTTAATGGATTCTCATGTGATAGAATATTATAAATTTCCCATCATCAATATAACATGTGATAGGAAATTGTCAATAATCTATCGCTAATATTTTGCCTAAAACAGAACAGTGAAATAAATATAAATTGAAATATTAAATAATAAAAATTAAATCGAAGGAGGATAAATATAAAAAATAAAACTAGAAAAATGTAATTTGGAACTAAATCAGAAAAATATGGTAAAATACTTTTACAAGAAGTAGTGATAATAGGAAAATAATATGATGAAACGCCGTTACTGTTCACGCAGCAGCTTAACACTTGCTGTTAAGCTGTGTAAGAACATGATTCAGGAGATGATTTCTGCTTCGCGAAGCGAATTTAAATGCAGAAATCATGAGTTACTGTGAACGGAGTGAACAGTAACGAAACGTCCGGGAGGAAATTTTATGAGAGATAAAATGAACACATACAGTGGATTGCAGTTTAATCCTATGGAAATAGAAGAAAAAGACATTCTCATAGAGGATATAGGCCACGCACTAAGCCTGATCTGCAGAGGCGGCGGGCATTTGAAATATTTTTATTCCGTGGGTCAGCATTCTATTAATTGTGCGAAGGAAGCGGAAGCCAGAGGATGGACAAAGCGCGTAATTCTCGCATGTCTGCTTCACGATGCCAGCGAAGCATATATTTCGGATATTATCCGTCCGGTAAAAAGGTATTTGACGAATTATCTGGAAATTGAAGAGAGAATCATGGATACGATCTTCCGGAAATTCGGATTGGGAGATTTAAGTGAAGAGGAGAACGCACAGGTTAAGCAAATCGACGATCAGATGCTGGAAAGTGAGCTTTCAGAGCTGATAGCAGGAGGAAAACGGATAGAAGCGCCTCGCTTACATGCGGCGCCTGATCTGGGGCTTAGAAATTTTATGGATGTGGAAAATGAGTTTATAGCAATGACAAATGAATATATCATAGAACACAATCTGAAATAATAGTTTAGCTTTAAAACCCGGGAGGTACTGAGCTTGCATAAGGATTCGAAATGGGCGAAGCAAATAATCTCATTACAAGAGGAAGATGGGAAGTGGGGGTGGTTCCACTCTCTTTCTCAGTTCTATCATTCAAAGATAACTACGGAGCAGGCATTAAGACGGCTGATGTATTTAGGCTATACGATAGAGGATGAATGTATAAGAAAAGCGGTTTCCTATATGGATGATTGTCTGACAGGTAAAAATGAGATACCTGACAGAAGAGAAAAGCTGCATGACTGGAATATATTTACGAGCCTCATACTATCTGCCTGGATAAGGGTCTTTACAAAAGACAATATTGCAGCCAATGCGGTAGCGGGGCAATGGGGGAAGATTATTTCTGCTGCTTTTGCAGACGGCAAGTACAATCACGATGAATATGTAAGTGCTTATCATGAGGAACTGGGATTAAAGCCCAAAGGAGGAAGACTGATTAATTTTACAAACTTCTATCCAATTGCACTTCTGGTTGATTGTCTGGATAAAAAAACGGAGAAAGCTTTTGTGGAATATATCCTGAATGAGGAAAAAGGAATTTATTATATATATGATAAAAAAATCATTATACCACCACAAGTATTCGAAAGCAAGGCGGCCAGCCATTACCTCGCTGCTGTGGAGCTGATTGCAAGATACAAAACAAGCAATGTGAAGCTTAAATTTGTCTTGAAATGGCTCGAAGCAAATAAGAATCAGAACGGAAAATGGGATATGGGGAGCACTGTTAATGATAAAGTATATTTCCCTCTTTCGGATGATTGGAGGAAAAGGGAAACGAGGGAAGCCGATTGTACGGAACGCATCACAAACTTGACCAGAGCATTGACTCTTTAATAAATTTCTCTGCGATGTCGAGAATATCTTTTCCCCAAAAGGATGCACCGCCGTGGCCTTCATTTTCTATTTCATAATATGAAACCTCTTTATCGAATTGTTTTAAGCAATGAAATAAACTGCGGCTATGCTCGACAGAAACAAGGCCATCCTCTGTGCCATGAAACATGAGGATGGGGGGAATCGCCCTTTCGCGGGAAATATACGTTCTACAAGAGGCACTTTTCGTAAGGTCAGGAACATTGTTCACGTTCTCTGTACCCAGCAAGTCCTCAATCGGTCCGCTTCCTTCCGAAAGAAACAGATCCGTTGGAGCATAATAGCTGATAATGCCTTTCACTGCACAAGAGATTCCATTTTGAAAATCGGAGTCCAGTTCCCCATATGAGGCTGTTAATCCAGTCAAAAGTGCAATATGCGCGCCGGAGGAATCTCCTGCAATAAAAATGTTGTCTATATCGATATGAAACTGTTCTGCTAAAGAAGGAATAAAGCGAATTGCATTCTTAGCATCAATCACTTGTGCGGGGAAAAGGGCTAATTCCGACTCCCTATATTGTACCAGAGCTACCGCAAAGCCTCTTTTGGCAAGCTCTGCATAAGCCGGTATGCTATTATACATTTCCTGCTTATGCCAAGCCGATCCGGGGATAAATACCACTAACGGGTATTTCTTGTTCTCATTCCATTGGCGCATATATGGTATTATCAACTGCAAATGTCTTTTGATTCCTTCGTATTCGCAATATACAACATCGGGAACATATAGCCATTCCAGTTCCTTCTTTTCTATTATCAGTTTTTCAAAATACTGTTCTGCCATTTCGTTTCGAGCTCCATATATTCTATATTTCAAAGCTTTCAGTCTTTAAGTCACAATAGTA
>JAEWPN010000017.1 GCA_023399455.1 Bacillota bacterium | reverse complement strand
ATCAGTTTAGGTCTTGTAATCAGCGCCCGTCCAATTGCAACACGCTGCTGCTGACCTCCGGATAATTGGCTTGGCAAGTGATGACGGCGTTCTTTCAGCCCTAAGACTTCTAAAATCTCATTCACTGCCGATTGCTCCGGTTTACGGTAATCCAAAAGAATCGGAAACATAATGTTTTGCTCCACAGTCAATTCCGCAACTAGCTGAAATGACTGAAACACAAAGCCAATATTGCGCCGCCTGAAAATAGTGCGCTGTTCCTCTTTCATGGAAAATAAATCTTTTCCGTCCATATAGATATTTCCGGCAGTAGGGGTATCCAAGGCTCCGATGCAATTTAGAAGCGTACTTTTACCGGAACCTGATTCGCCCACTACCGCCGCGAATTCTCCCTGTTCCAATGTAAAAGAAACATCTTTTAGGGCATTCACCTGATTTTCACCTTTTCCGTAGGTTTTTGTTAAATGCTGTACTTTTAAAATTTCCATCTCTCAAGTACCTCCCTTCCCGAAAAGAATAACAGGTACACCTTACAATTGGGTGAATAACAGCTTACAGTTCCGTAAGGAAGGAAAGCGTAAAAACGGTCCCTTCATGCAAAGTACTTTGAACAGAGATGATGCCTCCTTGTCCCTCAACAATAGCTTTTGCCAGTGACAAGCCAAGGCCTACTCCCTGTGTATCCAGAGATTTTTTGCTGCGGTAAAATCGCTTGAATATATGGTGTAAATCCTCAGGAGCAATCCCTGAGCCATTATCGGATATAATAACGCGAATCATAGCAGGGGTCCGATTCCACGAGATATTGATTTTTCCACCCAAATCCATATGATCCAAGGCATTTTTTACTATATTTCCAACCGCTTCTCTCGTCCATTGCTTATCACATATAATTGTTTCTTCCGGTGATCCATCTATTGTAATTTCTTTTCCCTCACCCACTGCCCGCGTTGTTAATTCGCTGATTGCTTGATGAATCAATTCTGAAATACGGCAGCTTTCCTTTTCAAAGACAATACTGCCGGCGTCTAGTCGGGTGATTTTCAGCATGGCTTGAATAAGCTGTTCCATACGCTTTAATGCCAAGCCTGTTTTTTCAGAATACACTGTTACCGTTTCAATATTATCCGGTTCGCCGGAAATGATTTCATGATGCCGTACCCTCTTGGCTGTTTGCCGTACTCGTAATGGCTTCAGCAATCACATCTTTTGAAACACCCTGTTCCAAAAGGGAGGTCGCAACAGCATTGTCATACGATAGAAATAAATTTCGTATGGCCTTTTCCTGTACTTCATTCAATCCCATGCCGGAAAGAAAAATCAACAAAACGAAAGAAAAAAGAAAAGCGCTAAAATAGCTTATCTGTTTATCACGAAAAAGGTTCATAACGATACCTCGTTCCATTGATAGCCGAATCCACGGACCGTTGTCAAATGCTCCGGGTGAGATGGCTCCACTTCAATTTTTTCACGAAGCCTTCGTACATAAACAGAAAGCGTATTGTCATCCACGAAGTCGCCTGTACTGTCCCATAGCTCATTTAAAATACTGCTGCGAGTTGTTACTCTATTAGCATTCCTTACTAATAAGCAAATAAGACGATATTCCGCACTTGTTAGGTCCAGGGGTCTTCCTCCCAACAGTACCCGGCTTCCCAAAAGGTCAATCGTAATATCGCCACACTCGATGCCAACATTATTGTTTGGATTGGATATACCGGTCCGGCGCAGTAAAGCACGAATCCGGGAACACAGCTCGCCTAACTTAAAAGGCTTTGTTACATAATCATCTCCCCCGCTGTCCAGCCCCCGAATGACATTCACCTCTTCATCAGAAGCGGTCAAAAATAAAATAGGTATGTTCTTTCCCTGGTTCCTGACCTTTTCACAAACTTCAAAGCCTGTCCCATCCGGTAATGTTACATCAAAAATCAATAAGTCATATGCATCAATCTCGGGCAGGCGGCTTATAGCTTCTTCTACCGTACGGATAACTTCCACATCAAATCCATTGCGCTTTAAGGAATATTTCAATCCGTCCACTAAACTGATATCATCTTCTAAAAGTAAAATTTTATTGCTCAACATTCATCCTCCTTATTCGCTTATCAGCAGTATTTTCCGCATCTTAGAACAGATTATAATTCACCAACAAATCAGTTTAAGACGCCGCTTCGCGGACCGCCTCGTATACCGGCCGATTCTCTTTTGCAGGCAGTATAATAAAAAGGAACACGCTGAGTAAGGTCAGGATTCCTATAAACAAGGCCGCATATCGGTAAGGCATGAGCTGTCCCAATATGCCTGCCAGCAATTGAAATGCGATTCCACCGATGGAAAATATGACACTGAACAGCGCATTTACCCTCGCGCGCATCCCCTCAGGCAAATAGGACTGCACGGCCGTCTCACGTATTGTTGCGCTGCCGGTGCCCAGCCCGCCGCATAGAAAGCGGTTCAAAAGCATGAGCGGGTAAGGCATAAACAGTAAAACCGAGTCCATGGCATCATAGAACAAGTAAACACCTTTGGTAAAAGCATATCTTTTTTCCTGCGGTATTTCTTTCTTATATTGAAACAAGCCGCTCAGCACGCGGCCAATCATTTCTGCGCTCTTCAAAAACCCGAGCATAGTTACGGTAAGCCATGGCTGCGTCTGGTAATATGCCTGTGTAATTATATTTACTCCCCCGGAAGCTCCGTTGGCTATGCTCATATATGTATAGATATTTCTTATGCCCTTTTCCTTTCGCATATAGCGAAAGCCTTCTTTCATATCCTCCATGTATTGTCTGAAAGTGTAGACCTCCTGCCCGTTTTTCCTCGTGGATTTTATTCTGCTTTCCACCAAAACGGATATGAAAGTAACTGCGGCAACGGCCAGAAATAAATTTCCCATGGAGACCTTGCCATAGATGAAAGTAACTACGGGTGACATTATGACAATTACCGTGGGGTAGATGGTTCCGCTTACCGCGTACCCTTTTTGCTCCAATCCGGCAGGAATCAAATCCGGATACCATGCGCTGTACGCCAGCCGGTAGAACACCGAAATTGTGCCGACTGCCAAAACAAAAGCAAGATACAACCCATAAGAGAACTCATGTCCGTTTATCCAAATTCCCATTACCGCGTAGATAAACACTAGCAGTCCGTCCAGCCCCACGATCCATTTCTTTTTATCTCCCTTATCGATAAGCGGCGCTACGAATATCGGTAAAACAATATCGGGCAGCAGACCGCAGACCATTACTATCGCAGACAGGAAAGTTGACTGTGTTTCTTCAAAAACCAGCAGACTGACCGGCAGATTCATCGCCTCTCCGCCGATGGCTGATAAAACAACCGCCACAGTAATATAGGTAAAGTCTTTCGTCCAAATGCTCTTTTTCTTTGAATGTTCCATAGGAACCTCCTTCATGTACAAGATAGAGACATTTTAACAGTAAGATTTACCCATTGTAAAATCATTATTTTTGAGAAATTATGCCTGTAAACTCATTACTTAGCACGCTCATTTGTGATTTTCGAAGAAATTTCTTGTTCGAACTCCAATGCCTGTTTGTATTTCCGCTGTTTCTTGTAGGCTTCCACCACCATATCTCTATAAAAATAAAGGAACCCGAAGTGTCGCTCCCTTTTTAACACTGTGATAAGCCGCTCCAGCAATTCCAGATATTTCGGATCGGCAAGAAAAGCTTTTTCCGGAAAATCCTCTTGACATTCCATGAGAGCTTCTTCGTAAATCAAATGTTCCAGCTCTGTATCTATCTGCCTGCTTAAAAGCATTTCCTTCATCTGTTCCAGATAATCCCTGCCCTCTTTAAGCCGGTTACTTCGAATATATGTGATTGCCAGCTTGTGAAGAGTAAGAAATTCAGGAGTCTTTCTCATCTCTTGTGATTTATGCAAATATTCTAATGCCAAATCATAGTTATACAGGTTGATATAGGTTGAACCGATATTATAATACACTCCCCACAGTTCTTCTTTCCAACCCGTATTCTGCAAAAGCCGAATCGCACGGTTATAATTTGTCATCATCATTTCCTCCATACCCAAGCAAGCATAAGCGGAACCGTTGAACAAATAATATTCTGCCAAACTAAATGTATTCCCTTCCTCCAGGGCCATAGCCACAATCCTGCTTTCCATCCGGTGAATCGACGAATAGTCCCCGTGGAGAAAATATGCCATACACAGCCGAAGCATGGCAAAGGAATTATTCACTGCCCCGGAGGCTTCCTCGATGTCCAATACCCTTTGGCCCGAATCCGTATATTCGTCGAAACGCAGGAAGGTATCATAGGCTCTCTGTTTCGCGCTCATATTCTCTCGCAGCGGCTTTAGCTGCGGGCTAACCTGCTCACCCTCCAGTCCTTTGACGAGCAGCCAATCGATTGCTAAAGCGCTGTAGGATAACTGAAGGTCATGCTTTAACAATGAGGCATATTGACTTTTCGTGTCCAGCCGATAGTGAAGGGAATAAAAGTATTTTTCAATTTCTTCTCCGTATATAGCAAATTCAGGCCTGTTTCCTTCATAAGCAATACCCAGCCTTCGGAATAGTTTCTCAACAATCTCTTCATCCGGAGTTACGCTCCCGTGCTCTATTTTACTCAAATAAGAAGGTACACAGATGCCGTAGCATACCTCCTTTTGACCTTTGTTCTGTTTCGTGCGCTCCAGTTTCAGGAGGGTGCCGATGGGATTGGGTGAGTGCATGGGGGAACCTCCAAAGTATATTCGATAACATTATACCAGAGAACTGCCGCCGTCCACAATAATAAACTGCCCCTGCACATAGCTGGAAGCGTCGCTGGAAAGATAAAGAATCGTACCGTTTAATTCTCCTCGATTGCCCGGGCGCCCCGTAGGATTAGAATAATTATATCCCTTCAAAAAGTCCTCGGACTTAAACAAGGTTCCGCTGGTCATCTCGCTTTCAAAAAGTGCCGGACCAATGGCATTTACCGTGATACCGTATTTGGCATAGGACGCCGCCATACCTCTGGTCAGGCCGACCACTGCCGCTTTAGAAGAATTGTAAGAATGTCTGATAAATATATCGGACTTATCCGCGACAACTGCATTGATAGACGCGATGTTAACAATTTTACCATACCCGATTTCCTTCATATGAGGAACGACATACTTGCTCACCAAAAAGATTCCTTTTACGTTCGTGTCAAAGGACTTATCCCACTCTTCCACCGTCATGCTGTCTACGCCGCCCCGCACCGCTATCCCGGCATTATTCAGCAATATATCAACTTGCCCGAATACTTCCAGTATTCTACTGATTGCCGCCTTTACGCTTTCCTCATCCGTCACATCGCAGGCCTGCGCTATCGCTTTTCTCCCTGTTTTTTCAATCTCAACCCTCACCGCATCCAGCTTTTCCGCACGCCTTGCAAGCAACACCACATCCGCTCCCGCTTTTGCGTAGGCGAGCGCGGCATCTGCCCCAAGTCCGGAGCTGGCACCTGTCACTACCGCTACTTTTCCTGTTAAATCAAAATAATTATCCATCCTTCCTTCATCCCTTCTTTTTATGTTATATAAAACGTTTGCGAAACTCATTACTTTCCTTAATTTTATAACATCCGTCTTCAACATTAAATAAGTTTATGTCGACACTTTGTTACAGTATATTCTACATTTGGGGAAATCTTAAATTTTTATGTGTGAAAACTGCTTTTGCAGAGGCTAGACACCCCCTGGAGAAAAAAAGTATTGACTCCCACGCAACGTGATAGTGTACTATATTATCCAGGAGACGGGAGCACGTATCCATAAAGAATTTTCTACATTCGTTTTATAATTTTAAGAGGGGGGTAATCATGAAGACTATAAGCCAAGTTGCCGAATTAACGGGAATAAGCGTAAGGGCCCTGCAATATTATGATGAAATCGGGCTTTTAGCACCAAGCGAATTGACGCCGGCAGGCTATCGCTTGTACGATGATGAGGCGTTGCAAAAGCTGCAGCAAATTTTACTTTTTAGAGAGTTTGATTTTAAGCTGAAGGAGATCAAAGAGATTCTGCAAAATCCGGAATTCGATAAAATTGAGGCTTTTAAGAAGCAAAAGAAGCTGCTCAGCTTAAAACGAAACCGGATAGACAAGCTCATAGAGCTTCTAAGCAGATTGGAGAAGGGCGAGCAGTATATGAGTTTTAAAGAGTTTGACCTAAGCGAATATATCGAGGCATTGGAACAATTCAAAAGCGAAAAGAAAGATGATATAATCAAATATTGGGGAAGCATCGAGAAATTTAATGAGTTTATTCAAAAAGTCAAGGACGATGAGTCCCATGTAGCCGAGCTTGCCATTAAGCAATTTGGCAGTGTTGAAAAATATACGGAAGCCATGAAATACAATTTGGAACATTTTTCGGAATTAATGGAACAGTCAAATGCCATCATCGAAAACAAGGATGAAATTATGAAAAAAGCGATGAGCTATACCTTAAATTGACTTCCGATATGACCAGAGATGTTTCTTCTAATGAAATTCAGGATATCGTTCATGAAATCATCGAATTTTCAAATAAAAATAATTTGGGGATAGATATGGGCGAAGGCTTCTGGGATATGGTAATAGAGGGCTATTCTCATGACACTATCAGGGCCTTTAACGATGAAAAGTATGGAACAGGCGCCTCTGATTATATTGCCGGAGCATTACAATACCACTTGCGAGGGTAACCGCCAGTCCATGAAGCAAAAGGAGTTCATTCCGTGAGTAAGATATATTTTGAAAATGACTATATCGTAGTCATCCCGACTTTTAAAAGTGTTTCTATTCACAAGCATAATTTTCTTCATATATTCTTACTATCCCCAAAAGAGGGAAGTAAGAATTGTTATCGCGCGTTAATCGTGGATAAAAACGTCAGGCACCAGATGCCCCCAATAGAGCAGTGCCCGCTATTTCTTTTGATCGATCCTACAAGTTTTCTGGCAGAAAAGCTAAAAGCGGATTATCTTCCAGGGGCTGAAAGTGTACTAACAGATAACATTATGTTAACCCATGCCCTTTCTGCTGATGATTCGCAGCATGAGGTTGCCTCTTTTGTAGAAAGCTTGTTTCGGGAAATGAAATTGCCAAGGAGAGAACACTCCGAAAAGGAGGGGACAAATGCGAGGGATGAACGTGTAGCAAAGCTTATCGTGGATATTAAAAATTATCGTTATTCGGAAAGCCTCCTTGAAGAGATCGCACGGGATAATTTCCTGTCAATCGGAAGGCTTTCCCATATATTCAAGGAACAGACCGGAAGCTCTTTAAAAGGCTACCTAAATATTAAGCAACTGGAAAAAGCCTACAAATTGGTTTTGGAAGGACACTCTATCGTCTATGCAGCATTAGAGGCCGGGTTCTCCAGTGCGGCGCATCTGGCGGCCATGTGCAAAAAGCAGACCGGAATATCCATCACCGCCGTTTTGAAATAGCGGATTTTTGAAAGACTTCGGGCAAAGCATAGTGTATCATTTCCTCATAATAAATTAGAGAGGATATGATAATAATGGAAATGGATAGGTATTTATTGGAAACCAGGATGCTGGATTACTCCAATCATCGGATACAAGCTTTGGTAAATGAGAAAAAATGGGGAGAGTTAGACGAATTCAATCGCATTAAAGCGGTATATAATTATGTAAGGGATGAGATTCTATTCGGATATAATGTAGATGATAACATAGCTGCATCTAAGGTATTGTCCGATCGATACGGGCAATGTAATACCAAGGGAACTCTTTTTATGGCATTGTTAAGAGCCGTTAAGATTCCTTGCAGAGTGCATGGCTTTACCATCGATAAGGAGCTGCAAAAGGGCGCTATGACTGGATTGATCTATAAGAATGCTCCCCGCAATGTGCTGCATAGCTGGGTGGAAGTATTCTATGACAATATCTGGTATCTCTATTATGAAATCTTTTAATAATATCCTCTATATCATTTTCGTTTGGTGTTGGTGTTCTTTTATCATCTAAACTATATCCATCCGATGTCATATCATAGAACCACACGTTATCCGTGCCACCATGTCCTGTTTTTGTAAAAATCAAGATTCCTGTGGATACTCCAGCATATGGTTTAAACACTCCTGATGGCATAGAAATAATTGCTTCTAATCTCTGATTTTCAATAATTTCTTTTCGAATTGCTTTATGTGCCGTAGAAGAACCGAATAGTACTCCGTCTGGTACGATACAAGCACATCTTCCTCCAACTTTTAACATTCTTACGAATAAAGTTAAAAACAATAATTCTGTTTTCTTTGTCGAACATACTTTTAACAAATCAGGTGATACAGAATCCGCATCCAACGTACCTTTAAAAGGAGGATTCGCAAGAATCAGTGAGAATTTTTCTTTATCCATATTCTGTTCTGACAAACTGTCTTTATATTCAATAAAAGGACTTTCAACACCGTGTGTCATCATGTTCATGGCACCAATTCGAAGCATGGTTCGATCCATGTCATAACCAAAAAACATGTGATTCATATAATGATCTTTTTTCTGTTTATTAAAGAAAATTTCTTCCTTGTGTTTTTCCTTCAAATATTCACTTGCTGTTACAAGAAATCCAGATGTACCACAGGCAGGATCACAAATTACCTCATCTGCTTGTGGCTTCATAAGTTCCACCATCATGCGAATAATATGTCTTGGAGTCCGAAACTGTCCATTTCTGCCTGACTGTGAGATTTTAGAAAGCAAGTATTCATATACATCTCCACGAATATCAATTTCTGTCTTATCCGTTTCTTTTTTGGTTTCGAGCATAAGTTTATAGATTTCATCTAAAGAATCTACAACCTTTGACAATACTAATGGTGTAGGCAATTTAAATATGGCATCATCCATATATTTTGAATACGCACTATTTTTATCATTGTGCAATGTCTTTATAAAAGGAAATACCCATTCCTGCATAATGGAATACATTTTTTGTGCAGGAAAATCATGAAAAACAGACCATTTCAGCTGTGTTCCATCGATATCTCTATCTCCTATTTTAACACTTTCTGCAAATATACTTTCATATGATAATCCAAGCATTGCACTTTCTTTTGCTCTTTTATTATCCGAATCATCCAGATCATGTATAAACATAAGATATGTGATTTGCTCGATTACCTCTAACGGATTTACCAAGCCTCCTGCTGCAAATATGTTCCACAAACTATCAATCTTATTTTTCAGTTCACCAGTTATCATTTTATTCAACCTCTCTATTCCATGTGTAAGCAGTATAACGTCCGCCACCGATCTTTATGACCTCACCACTTTTTACCAAGTCATTTAATGCTCTTTGTACTGTTACCTGACTGATATCAGGACACTTTGTCATAATTTCTGCCTTTGTTATTTTCCCAATTGTTTCTTTAATTATTTCCCTTACTCTGTCAGGCTTTGACATTCCACTTGTTGTAAGTAATTTGACTCTGGAAGAAAACTCTCGATATGCATTCACAATCGTCCCTAATGTATATCTTACAAATGGAGCATAATCACTTTCATTTTCATGCCATCCTGTAGAACTAGCCTGCAGCGCCTCATAATAAGTCTCTTTTGATAATTCAACCAGTTTTTCTATACTGATATATTTTCCTACAATATATCCAGAACGATATAACAATAAAAGAGTAAGCAGTCGGCTCATTCGACCATTTCCATCATTAAATGGATGGATACATAAAAAATCTATTACAAACATTGGAATAATAATTAACGGATCTACCAAATCATTATTCTTCATAACATCATCAAACGCTTTGCATAGCTTTTCAATTGATTCTGGTGTCTCCCATGATGCAACGGGTTCAAACCTTACCCTTTTATTTCCCTGACTATCTGTTTCAGCGATGACATTATCAGAGTTTTTATAATGCCCTCCGCTTTCTATTCCACTAAATTTATATAAATCTCTATGCAATTGTAAGATGATTGCTGGTTTGATCGGTATGTGCTCATAACTATCATGTATTGTGTTGAGTACATCTCTATATCCTGCAATTTCGAATTCATCCCTGGTTTTTGGCATGGTCTTTGCTTGTACAATTTTTTTCAATCGCTCATCCGATGTGTATATGCCTTCAATTCTATTGGAAGCTTCAACACTTTGGATTTTCGCAATCTCCACTAATTTTGTTAATTCATCCGCATAAGACTCTATAAACAAGGTCTGTTCACCTTTGAATTCATGTATTTTAGAAAGTAAGGACACTATGTCTGGTGTCAACAATTCTTTCCATTTTTGATTATAATCGTAATCACGCATTTTAATTACCTCATTCAAATATTAATTTCATCATTTTAGCGATTTTGATCTAATTAAATTGTAAGACTTAATTAAATCACTGTCAACAATCAATTTAATCATTTTTATATTAATGATTAAATTGATTGTTTGTTTGATCACATTAATTCACATACCTAATTCATTATCTGCCTTTGTCTTTCTCCCATTTCCCCTCGCTTCTATCATCTCCTTGTCGATTCAACGTCACGTCATATATTTAGTCTTCAAATTGTTCATCCAAATCCTGTTTTATACCAAGTTCTTTCGTTACCGCCTTATATAGTTTCAGATTATTACTTGAATCTCCGATCTTAAAATTGAATATCCTGTCTTTTGTAGATGATTTCAAATATCTATAATCGCCATATTCTCTTAGCTGTCCTGCTATTTCAACGGCTCGTGTTTCAGTAGATTGTGTCTTGAGTGCTTTACATAGTTCTAATGCCTCGTCATACATTTCAGAAAAATTTACCCTATAACCATTTGCTTTATAGTTGCCTCTTATTATCTCAAACACTTCATTTTCATCCATACCTGAAGATATCTGTTGAAGCAAAATACGTTCAGACACAGATAATAACAAATATGTTTCTAAAGTGGATGGAAATGGATTTTCTGATATTTTAGCTATATCAATAGCTTTTTCTTCCTGAGTTACCGCAGTTTCATCAAAATCAAAGACAGGTTCTTCCTCAACTTCTTTTTGAATTGTTACATTAACTACTTCTTCATAAAACACAGAATTTTCATTCGTAATAGCAGGCTTGGTTGTCACAGATTCTCTTGCTGGTTCTTCATAATCCAGATGGTTCTTATCTGAATCATAATAAAACGGCAATGCAACTTCATTATCATCCACAATCAATTCTGTTTCGAGCACATCAAAACTAGCTGTTGCAAGATTTTCGTGAATTGCTATATCAACTAACTTATGCTGATACTTTGCTTCCGTCTTCTCCTGCTAATGAAACCCGTGACAAAAGATGCTGATGTCAAAATGATCTACAATGACAATGAGTACATGGCGTCAGGTGCACCTGTTGCTTTAACTTTTGAATATGGATTGGTAAATGATTTTCTGTTAGAATGGAATACAAAGAAAAAAGAACTTGCGGATGGCACCATTAGTGCCAATGATTATTTTGAATGGAAGATTACTTGGCCACATGCCTAAGCTCTTCCGAAAGAATTTTATACAAAATCTGTGATTTTGCACAAAAAAGTGTGATTTTCTTATTCATAGAATAGACGTCCGCATAGTACCAAAATAGTACCAAACGACATAAAGAGAGCCCACAAATCCTTATTTTACAAGGCTTTGCGGGCTCAAAATTTTTATTCAAACTCTTGCTGGGCATTTTACTACAGCTCGTCAAATAATGATAAATGGCGGTTTCTGGTATATTTATTCTATGAAATGTTACGCTTTCCGCATTGTTTTTCGTTCTTTTAGTAGCAAAATAGTAGCAGACTTTAAACGCTTAAAGGTTGATATAATCTACTTTTTATTATTCACTAGGCAGTTGTTCCTTGTGGCTTACGAGTCACAGGAATCATTGCTATTACAAAGAGAATTATCGCGACACTGTCGGGACTTTTTGAAAGGAGTTTGCTATGAGCAATCAACATAAAAATCCAACTATTAGTTTTAGGGTATCTGAATATGAACGAAAAGCTATTGAAGCACGTATCCTTGCCAGCGGTATGATGAAGAAAGATTACTTTGTTCGTTCTTGCATCTATAATAAAATCTGTGTTGTAGGAAAGAAAGAAACAATATATCCTTTGGTTGAAGTCCTAAGAAAATTATATCTTCAACTTTATTCCATGCATGCAGCTTTTACAAGCAATACTACAACTACTTTTCCAACATCCGAGGAAATCTCGGCACTTCAAACCGAATATGAGATTGCATTAAAAGCTATTATTGATATGCTTGATGGTGCCAAGTATCTTTGGAAAGGAGAACATCATGAATGACTTTAACTTTCAATTTGCTATGTACAATCCAGTAACTGATACCGTGGAAGTTAATTCTGGAACAGGTACTGCTCTCTTTATTCACTGTAAAGAGTTCAATTCCACTGTCATGTTTGATGACCCAAATGATGTTGTTTATCTGTATCATCTGGCTGAGGAGCAACCATTGACTTATGCTAAATTTGCATTGTCTGAAACTGGGTTGCAAGATTATGTGGATACCATGAGTGAATTCAACTAAAAAAATTTTTATGAGACTTGTAATTTCATACTAGACATTATATTCTTCTGCATAATATTTGCGATTTAGCCCATGAGGTATGTTGTATAGATTTTCAAAATTACCTAATGCCAACTTGCATATATTACAAGTCTCATGACGTGTAAATAATGAATAACTACCTATACCTGTAATAATTGCTCTCCCATTCCCTATTTCTTCCAATATTTTACGTTCACAGCACGCAAATTTTCTTTTAGTGTCATTTAAGTCATTTTCGCTAATTAACAGAATTCTTAACATATGTTGTCGTATACTTTCAGTTGCTAAGTTTCCCTCAAACACATGATAATATTTAACTTCATCTGTAGTTTTTGCCCAAGTTGCTGATCGAAATTTAGCATTAACTAACATTTGCATTGCTGTACTTAGGTTTCTGCATGTATCTTCGTTTAGTTGAAAATATCTTCGTATATCTAAACTCTGACAGTCTTCTTGCCCACTAAATGCGACGTACTCCTCTGGCACTGAACCGTTTGAAGCGTAAATATACATAAGGCCAAAACATCCTGATCTTTTAACATATTTTGCTTTGAATCCATTTACAACAGCTACTTGCCTTTCTAATTCAATTACTTGATTAAAAAAATCCGAATCATTATAAATATAATTTTCCTTACATACTATATCTACATATCTTTCTGCATCTCTTTGAACATGACCAATGACTCTATATGAATAATTTTCAAAATAATTAGAATTTATAATCATCGAAGCCAAAAGTATCCCCTCAGCTGGCACATACCATGGGGTTTGATGTCTATGGCGTAAATATAAATTTTTTCTTTCCATATAAATTCCACCAAGTCTATCTGGCAACAAACGTATCATTTCAAATAATTCTCTCCTCTGATAACTATCATAGTATGGATATTCCAGGTATCTTTCTTTATATCGTTGATATGAATTTTCTATTATGGGTATCTCTCTTAATATAATGTAACTATATCGAAAATAATTCTGTCTTTCTTCGACTATATTTCGGAAAAATATTTCTCTTTTTTCCTCCATACCATCATTTCTAAACCCATTTCTTATACATGAATAAAGTGAGTCTAAATAACCAGAAACATTTTCTTCAAAATTCGCAAAACTATCAATCTTATAATCTTCATTTAAATGTCCACTTAAACTTTTAGAATAATCTATAAATCCTTTTGTTCCCCATATTAAGGAGTTCACATCATCACATAGTCTATTTAATCTTCTACAATATTCTTCTTCACGTTCTAAATAATAGTCTCCCTGTTTAATCATATTCGACCGTTCACTTACATAATAAGCATCAATCAAATAATCACTAATCGCATAACTTTGTATATTGGATTCATCATCAATAAAGTCCCTATCAGTTTCAATTCTCTCATCATTTCTTCGTTCAATAGTATTTTCTTCAAATTCTTCTACATAATTCTGTTCATACACTGTCCAATTAAATCTTATCATATGCCCCCTACATTTTATCTATTGTCAAAATTTTATTTATCAGATATCTAATTTTAATAGCTTATGTATATTTGTTAGCAAGTATCAATATTCACCAGTCTCAATAATCATAGAAACTGGTGAATATATTAATGTCACAAACCCATTTAAATATAATGTTGACTAGCCAAGTATTATCTTTACTATCGAATCAATCTGCTTTTTACTTAATCTATACTTTTTCCACTTAACTTTCAATAAATCACCATCTTCTTTTTTAATTCCTCCTTTGTCTTGCATCTCCATGATTGAATGTAAAATCTCAACAAAATCATTTGCATCAGATACCTTTCCCAATACAGACTTGATTTGTAAAATAGAATCTTTATTTACCATACTTACCGATGAATTTTCTTCTTTTTGTTCTTGAATTTTATAGTTTTTATCTACATCTACTTTTCCGATTTTCTTTGCAAATATAGTTTGACCATACTGTGTTGTCCATATATATGTTTTTGCATACATGTCCTTACCTTTTGCTTTTTCATTTCGAATTTCTTTCAATGTGATTTTTCCAAATGGTAATGCTTCTGTGCTTTCGCCAATTGTTAAATTTAATAATTGGTCATTATTAAATAATTTGTATTGTTTTGAATCATCTAATATATCACATTTATTGTCAATCAATTGATTTACTAAAAAGTCAAAAAGTTCAAAATCTTGAACCATTCTTAATTCAATTGGTATCCAGTCTTGTCCATTTAGTGCTCCTATAAGTCCTCCAACCATAGATGCAATCGTATCTGTATCTGAGTTTTTCAAATTTGCCGATTCAATTAATGACATTGTTGGATCAGAAGCAAATTTCGAAAACAAATATAAACTAATAACAGCAGAAACATTACCTGCACCATTAATCTTAGAATTATAACAACCTAATTTTTCAAGCGTATCATTTCCAATGTCAAGAATTCCCTGTTCTAATCCTGTTTTAGCAATTTTTAAATACCCTATCGTTTCATATACACATTCTTCCCAAACTAAATCATAATCGTAACCAGCATATTTTATTGCCTCTTGCTTCCAAACATTAATATTATTAACATCTGGCAATCTACTCCATGCAGTTTTATCATTCAATAAAACATCAATTAATTCTCCATATCCTAATGTTGTATCCTGGACAAGAATTTTAATAATACTATAAGCATAGAGCATAGCACCTAGCAATGCACGAGGATGTCCATGTGTATACATACCATTTAGTACTACTTGCTTCATTACCTTTTCCACATCATACTCGTTAGTAAAGGTATGTGGCATAATTCTCATCGCCACACCATTCCCTCCAGCCAAATAATAATTTTTTATTTCTAAATTATCATTCTTCTCTTCATCCCATGGTGAAATATTGTACATCCATTTTCTAGCAGCTCTTTTGGTAGCACCACCTCCACCTCTTTCATAGTTTACCCACGCCGGCAACTCAGCTTGTCTATAATAAGTACTCCACTGCTTGCCTCTTAATAAACTTCTTAAAGTTGCAATTAATAACTGCGTATCATCACTATATTCACCTGCGTCAACAAACTCTTCATAAGGCCAATAACGCCCTCCACCTTTTCTTATCCATGAAACAAATGTTTTAATACTCCCATTTTTTCTATTAATATTTTTGCTATTTTGTTCATTTGGCCAGCCTAATGCATCTCCTATAGCCGCACCTAACATTGCTCCTACATATTTTTCTTTTTTAGTCTGTTTCATCTTTATCCTCCATATATTCTTCTATTGAAGGTTCTTGACCTTGACGTATTTTACTGCTCGTTGAAGTCACAAATAACTCTGGAGCAATAAATACATCTATATCTGTGATCCCCAAAACCTGCCATTCAACCACTTTTTGTCTTGCTATTTCTTTATCCATAAATGCAACTCCAGTAATATACTTTCTTGGAATACTTTCATATACAAGCACCTCTGCCTGATCATTTGTTGCTGCATTGCTTAACATTTGGGTTGGACGTAAAAATCCATCTACGCGAGCATCAAATATTTCAGAAAAAGCACTATATCCCTTTTTAATATAAGCTCCATATCTTTTTGCGGCATTAACTGCACAAAACTCTGTGGATTCTAGTGTAGCAACAATGGGATCTATAAAAATTATTGCCCAATCAGTAAAAATAGGATTGTTGTCTTTTATCCTTTTCAAATACCACCAGTTTGGAAATTGTATAGAACAGTTAATAAAATCCTTTCTTCCATCTAGTCGTTGAGTATCGTTTTGAACCAATACATCTTGATCTATATAGTTTACAGCTTTTATTCCTTCTTCATTATTTAAAATATGTAATAATTTATTTGTACGGACAAAGTGACATAATCTACTTATTTGCCTGTCTTCTATTTCCTTTTTTATTTCATATATCATCGTATTTCCCTTTCTACAAAAAGCGCATCGTCTTTTTCTGGCAATAATTCCGATTTATTATCTGTATATGATATAATCAATCCTCTTTTGGCTCGTGTGACAGCTACATATAATAATTTCGCATCTTCTCTTAAAGCTTCTTCTCTGCCCTCCATTGCTTTTATTTTATCTTCTGATGGTAAACACTTTGTAGAACAATATGGAAGAAATACGGTATCAAATTCAAGGCCTTTTGCAGAATGATATGTCCCAATTGATAAATCTGCAGCGACATTCATTATGCCCATTTTATTTTTTAGGACTTGTGGTATTATCCCTTTTGTCCTAAGTAATCCTTCAATCTCATCAACCAATTCTCTACTTCGCATTAAAATTGCTACACTTTGATTTTGAGATACTTTACTAGCTGATTCAACCATCCAATTTAATTCCTTAGACTCATCATAAAATCTAACTACCGCTGGAAGTGGAGATGATGCTGTTGGCAAAATTGGTTCTACTAAATCCGATTGGTTGTCAAAATATTTCGAATTTGATATTGTAATTGCAAATTTGGCAATTTCCTTACTATTCCTGTAATTTCGATCAAATCTCCAAATTTTATTTTTTTCTATACTCAGTCCCGCCTCTCTCCATGACAAACGAGAACCATATATTTGCTGTGCAACATCTCCAAAAAATGTAAATGAACCATCGCTTGGAATTGCTTGAATTAAAGATTTTATCATCATAGGGGATAAATCTTGTCCTTCATCTACAACGATATGTTTATACATTCTATTTTCCTGATCAACTAACAATTCTTCATGAACCGATTGTGCTAAGTCTTCCCAATCATACATGAAACCTTCGTCAGTTCTCACCTTTATATACTCTTGATACACAAGAAAGAAATATTTTCGATTTTCTCTCTTAATTCTTGTATCCATTCGCCCTATACGTTCTACTTGTTCATACTCTTCAAGTGATTTAATTCCCATTTTCTCAATCCAGTTTATTTCCTCCAAAAAAACATTCTCATCTCTTGCCAAAGTACCATTTGATCCATTTTTATCAATTACATTTTTTATTGATTTTCTTACGAATAAAAGTTTTTTATTATCTCCATCTTCCATACCTGAAACAATGCCATTCCATTTTGGCATTTTTCCTTTACTATCCAAATAACCCCTTGCAAACTTATGATAATTTCTTACATGGATATTTGCTGGTACTTTTCCGCCAATAATAGCATCCAAATATTTTACTAATGTTGTATTAAATGTGACTAACATGACCTTTTCTTTTTTATCAAGACTAGCCAAATATATTGCTCTATATATTGCTAATGTTGTCTTTCCGCTACCTGCTGTTCCTAAAACCACATTATGTCCATTTGGCTTTAAATCTAAAACCTCAACTTGAATTCCTTTTGGTGTAGGCAATGCCATCTTAATGTCCCCCTTTATTAAGCTTAAGTATACTCTTTCTTATAGTTACCAAAGTTATATTTATTTACTTCTTATTTTCTCAACATCCAATAATTTATTAGTCCACTATCTCCCAGTGTCCACTATGTCCTCTTCCAATATATTTGACATTGGTCATCTTTTTCATCTGTCTTTCAACAGTCTTTTCACTTACCGAACCTTCTTTAGCAATTTGTTTTTTTGTTACTTTACTATTTTCTTTTATTAATTTTACAATCAATTCCTGCAATGCTTCTTCCTCTTGACCGACATTTTGACCGACATCTTGACCGACATTTTGACCGACATGTTCCTTTCCTGGTCCTACTTTTGAAGTTGCAATATTTTTTAAAGGTATCGTTATTCTAAAAACATCACCTTCATCAAACGATGGCGTTCCTCCAGAATATAGTTTTGTATATTTATTGGTATTTCTCATTCCTGAACCCAATTCATCAGCAAGTCCGATTTCACGGAACACTTTAGAAATTGGCGGATTCTTAGGAAATGGTTCAAATCTATCAAGTCTCAATTCTCCTATTCCATGTGCAAGATTGCTATTTTCAGTATAAATTTTATCTTTCTCAATAATCAGCTTAGCAGGAAATCCACTTGAATAATCACGATGCGCTAAAATATTAGAAACAACTTCACGTAATATTCTATCTCTTGCACTAACACTTTGAATTCCTTCCAGCACAAATACATCATTCAAATGTTTTTTACCAAACTCCATAAGCCTATCGTAGCTGTCTAATAAATTGGTTATAATTACATCACGATCATCGTAACGATCCACATTTTCAACTCTATAAATTGCATCTGTCTTAAACTGTGGCATTACAGACATAATAGACGTATCTTTACCAAATAACAGAATTGCCGCTAATGTTATTCCCTCTTTGTATGTTTCCATATCTGTCAGAATCAATCCTGAACTGCGTAATATTTCTTCCTCATTCATTGTTACCCAAGGGTGATTATCAACACGCCCTGTTGCCATTTTGCGGGCACGTTTTATCAAATCTGCATTAAGAAATTCCATCCCTAATCCAGGATATACTTTATTAACATAATAACTTCCCTGTTTTCTAGCATACATTTTATATACTAATTCTTCATTTTGGGTAATATCAATATCACCTTCATAAGTTCTATCCCAGATAATTCCGTTGTGTCTTCGAACTTGACCTCCTTCAGGAACTCTGATGTAAATAATTTTCATTCCAGATTCTATTTCATAAACTTCTGGAGTCAGATAGAGTGGTGGATAAATTTTATTGGCATTGTTAATTGCCGTAGTAAAATCTTTAAGCATTTTATCTATAGCATTTGATTCTACGCCAAGAATCTCTTTATTATCCAATACCCCTAGAAAAATATGTCCGCCGTTACGATTGTTAAATGAACAGACAGAATCATAAACATCTTTTGTTATATCATTTCTTGAACGTTTAAATTCCACATCTATTTTTTCGCCTTTGTAAATCAATTGTTTTAGTTCATCTATAGTCAAAATATCACCTCCAATTTTACCAATTCTATATTACAACGAACCCACCTTAAGATTCTCCGCTATCCCATCCAATGTCATTGCTATCACGTCAAAATCAGACCCTAAATCCAATGATTTCACACTGATTTTATTTCCACTCATTGAATAACTCTGATCGAGCATCTCTTCTTCCTCTGTTTTTGCATATAACAGAACTCCACTAACGCTTCCATCTTGCTTTACATCCTTATTCTTTACATAAGCAAATATTTGATACATATTATTGGAATGTAACGTCTTAGAATTAAACATCTGATTATACTGAAGCATTCTGGAATAATATTTTGCATCAATAATTGTTGTTCGACCTTGGTATTCCAATGTAATATCAGATTTCATAGCCGGTAGCAATTCTAAAAATCCATCATCTACATTCCAGTCAACTTGTGAAGGAGTCGCTTTAAATTCAGGATAATGTTTCCGATAATATTCCAAAATAAACTTCTCATAAAGGTTATGCATTTGTCTGTCATCAAGATACTCTGACATCTTCAAGTCACCCTTTTCATCGGTTAACAGAAGTCCTTTTGCTACCAAAAAACATATATTAATTAACATCTTATATGTCGCATTATTTTTGGTATATTGGAAACCTCTCCATTTTACAGTTCGAAGATCAATAATATCCACGTTATTGAAATAGAGCAGTAATTTCTTAAGTGCCTTCTTTCGTTCCATTTTCACATCATCAGATTGAATTAATCTTTGTGCTGTACTCTTCAATACCTGATTCATATATGTGTTTTCTTCAAAAGAGTCATAGATGCATACCAATTTTCTTGAAAATATAGCCTGTTCTTTTATAGAAAGGGAAACATCTATTTTCCCTCGAGGCGTAGAGATCATATCTGTCTTTTGTATATAGTCTCTGCCGAGTCCCCTTTTTATCTGACTTGATAATCCTTTTAGAAGAATTGCAGCCATTAAATCTGCTGTATACTGGAACTCTTCTGCTTTTATATCATGATATTTCTCTTCGTTCAAAATTCGAAATGCATAGCTAAGCATATAGTAAACATTTTTTATTCTAATCATTCATAACACCACGCAATTTAGATGACCAATCTGAAATTTTTGTCTGTTCATCAAACCAATATTCATTAATTAGAGGAATCAGCTCGAATTCTATAATTGCCGATACATCGTCATCTGCAATTTTTTCTGATACGCAGAAATAACTATGACCAATTACAAATCCACTTCCCAGTGACTCATCTTCTTGAATTACCTTGTTTAAAGAAACGACCTTTTCAATTAACTTGTTATATTTTTCATTTTGCGCAATGGCTTTCATATCTTCAAACTGTGGGCTTTCAAGTGCTGGCTTTAATTCATAAAATGCAAAACGTCTTCTTAGAGCATAATCAATCATTGCCAAACTTCTGTCTGCTGTGTTCATCATGCCAATGATATGAACGTTTTTAGGAACGGAGAACAATTCATTCTTATATAAAAGTCTTAGGCTTTCACCTCTTTTATCTGTTTCAATCAGCATTAGTAGCTCTCCAAATATTTTACTCAAATTACCTCTGTTAATTTCATCAATGATAAAGAAATACTCTCTATCTTCATCGTCTTGTGCCTTTCTACAAAAATCATAAAATGGTCCAGGAATTAATTCAAATCCTTCTTTCGTTGGTCGATATCCCATAATAAAATCTTCGTAGCTATAGCTTTGGTGAAACTGAATAATGGTAACTCGACTAGTATCTTTTACCTGCATAATGGAGTAAGCTAATCTTTTTGCAGCAAATGTCTTTCCTACTCCAGGAGCACCTTGAAGAATAAGGTTTTTCTTCTTCAAAAGAAGTCTTGCCAATCGCTCATACTCTTCTTTTTCCATAAATACTTCATTAAGAAAATCTTCTTCTGTGTACTTGGAATATACTACTGGTTTCTGAGTCTCAAGCTCTTGTCCTGCATCTTCTGTAAAAATTGCCTCCAGTTTTAGTACATAATCTGTGTATTGGGTAACATCCGTAAGTGTCTTAAGTACAGCTTGTCCCGGATGCTCCCATTCCCCTTTATTTGTCCACTCTATTTTACGTGTATTTTTATATTCCTCTCGGCTTGGATCATAGATATAATCTGATTTTACAACACCTCTTCCAACAACTTTGCTCATGCCCTTCTTCACATATACAATGTCACCAACGTTCATTGTATTTACAAACTGCCATGTAGCCAAGGAGTCATTTTTATAGGACTTTTCATCTGCAATTTTTTCTTGCATAGCTGTAATCATTTCATCACGGTCTGCATAATCTGACAGATTTCCTATTTCATCCCATCCTATAGCCATAATTTCTTCTTGGTAGAAGTCTTCCCATAGTCTAGAATTCTCACCTGCTGCATATATCCAAAAATGAACTTGAGAATTCGTTTCCTCGTCTGGATTCTGTTCCTCTCTTCGGTTCTTAAGAATTTCAACCCATTTTTGAAAAATATCGCTTGCATATTGTTCTGTCATCTCACAATCCATGCCTTTTTCCGTCAAAGCCCATATTCCGCGTTCTGATTTATCTATAATTCCTTCATATGCCAAATAATTTCTTGCAAAGGCTACTTCATTTGCAAACTTATTTGTTTTGGTCTTCCCACGTGTTTCGTGAATTTCTTCTTGAGACAATTTTAAGTTGATGGCAATTCTGTCACGAACGTCCTTTGGATTCGCTCTGCCACCAAGATCTTTTAATGCTGTTACAATTGGTTCAAACCACTTTAAAAACTCTGCATTAGACTTTTTACCAGTGCTTTCTTGTGTGGACTTCCATGCAATATATGATAATTCCGGAAGATTTTCATATCCGAAGTTTCCATTTTTGATGGCATTCGTACACTGCTCACACATAAAAAGATACTTATTTCCATCCGGCATCTTCTTATCAATACCTGCAAACACTGTTGAAAAATAGGATGGCAAGTTTCCACTCTGTAATATAAACTTGCGATTCCTTTCATCCAAATTAATATAAGTATACGGCCTACACCAGTACAGACCCATGGTAATATTCCATCTAACATTGATCTGTTTTACAACTGTATCATAACAGGAAATAAATTTTCCTCTTTTGTCATTTGTAGGTTCATCTGCATATGAAAGTGCCACTTCAAACATATCCCATAAGTTTTGTATATCCTTATCGCCTTGATCCTTCTTCAATGCAAAAAACCAAGTCTTCATATTGTTTAAAACAGGAATTCCAATAAAAGTTTCAGGAATCTCTGATTTCATTCCCAAATGAGCTTTTAACGATGTTAATATTGCTACACGATTTTCATCTTTAATTCCTCTATTAATTGCACCCATTACAGTAAAAGGACAAATATCCTCCATTACTTTATCATCTTCCATATATGAAAACTTCATACCTACTTCTTCAAACACGATTTGAAGTAAAGTCAACAATGTTTTACGATCTGATTTGAACTGTAAAATTTTATCCGCTAACTCCATATAGCAATCCGTCCATAAAAAGTTATTATCTGCACCCATAGTCTATCACTCCCCTTTATTTAAGTCATACATACCTGCATCTTCTGCAACCATCATTGCATTCTGATGTTCCTTCTCATAAGCTACACTCCCAGGAAAGGGAACAACTTTTTCATCATTCATCACTTTATCCGTCCATAATTCACACTGTGTCATAACCGTCTGAACGGCATCTTCCATTCCTTCTGGCGGATACTTGTGCTTCTTCAAAAGTTTTTTGATAAGCATTCTCATTCTGGCACGAGCTGATTCTTTCTTCTGCCAGTCAATCGTTTTATTTTTGCGAAGAGTCTCGGTTAATTCTTTTGTGATTGCAATCAGTTCTGCATTTTCGTAAAAATCCTTAATTGCTTGTGGCTTTGTTAGTGCATCATAAAATGCAAGTTCATCTTCCGATAAACCAAGCGAATCTCCCTCTTCTTTTGCAGTTGCAATCTGTTTGGCAAGCTTCATTAATTCTTCAATCACTTCTTCATTACTGAGCAAACCATTCAGATAGGCATTCATAGCTCGTTGAATTATTTCAGAGAATTTCTCTGATTTTACAACGTTTGTTCTACGATATATTTGAATCTGTTCTGCGATCAGCTTCTTCAATAATTCCACAGCCAGATTTCTTTCTTTCATACTTGCAACTTCTGCAAGAAATTTCGGATCAAACAAAGAAAATTCCTGCTTTACATCAGAAAATAGATTAATTACTCCATCACTTTTAATGCTCTGTTTTAGAAGTTCATTTACACGAGCATTCATTTCAGGAAGAGAAATTTTATTGCCATTTCCCTGATTTGAAAGACGCATTAGGAATACTCTTACAGACTCAAAGAAAGCAGCTTCTAATCGCAAAGATTCTTCTACAAGCGAAGCGCAAAGAGATAAAGCCTGATGTAACATGAGTGCTTCCTTAACAAATGAATCCTTTTCAATATCTTTTTCTCTGGCAATAATAAAGTTTACTGCACCACTAATTGTTTTCGCTCTTTCCAAATCTGTTCCATTCGTAAATTTTGAGTAATCATATCCATGAAAAAGATCACGACAAATTGATAACTTTTCAAGAAATTTTGGATAAGCAACCTTACTTACATCCGTATTCCCATAATTCTTTCTATCTCGTGCTGTAAAGTCGTTCATAGCCTGTTTTAATGCAGCCGCTATACCAACGTAATCAACAACCAATCCGCCTTCTTTTTCTTTAAATACCCGATTTACCCTGGCAATAGCCTGCATGAGGTTGTGCCCACTCATCGGTTTATATACATACATTGTCGCTAGAGAAGGAACGTCAAATCCTGTAAGCCACATATCCACAACAATTGCTATTTTCATCGGACTGTTATTATCTTTAAACTTCTTAGCTAGCTCATCTTTATGTGATTTGTTGCCAATAATCTGACGCCATTCTTCTGGATCTTTATTACTGGAAGTCATTACGACTCCAATTTTTTCTGTCCAGCTCGGACGCAATTCTAAAATCTTGTGATATATTTTCATTGCAATTGGTCTGGAATAAGCAACAATCATTGCCTTTCCAGTTAATTCACATTCACGGAAATTCTCATAGTGATTTAAAATATCATTTACAAGTGACTCTATTGTCGTGTCAGCCCCAAGAATTGCTTCCATCTGACCTAAATCGCGCTTGCTCTTTTCTATCACTTCTTGATCTGCATTATTAGCCATGATTTCATATTCATTATCGATTAACTGCAATGTGTCTGCATCTAATTTTAGTTTTACAACACGACTCTCGTAATAGACAGGACGTGTCGCCCCATCTTCCACAGCCTGTGTCATATCATAAATATCAATATAATCTCCAAATACTTCTCGAGTACTTCGATCTTTTGATGATATCGGCGTTCCTGTAAATCCTATATATGTAGCATTCGGTAAGCTGTTACGAATAATACGTGCTGTACCAATAACAACTTTCGCTTCTTCTTCCCCTGCATCATTCGTAATCATTTTTACTTTTTCTTCTAAGCCATATTGTCCACGATGTGCCTCATCTGCCATAACGATTATGTTGCTACGCTCAGACAATAGTTTATTAGATTCTTCGAACTTTTGCATGGTAGTAAAAATAATTCCATTAGCTTGTCTTCCTGCAAGTAAATCTGTTAAATGGGTGCGACTTTCTGCTTGTATCGGCTCCTGGCGTAAAAAGTTTTTACACTTTGCAAATTGACCATATAATTGGTCATCTAAGTCATTTCTATCTGTAAGTACAACGATAGTCGGGCAATCTAAAGCATCCTGCAACAAGTGAGCATAAAACACCATGGATAATGATTTTCCACTACCCTGTGTATGCCAGAAAACTCCACCCTTTCCATCTGTAACTGTAGCTTTCTTTGTAGATTCAATTGCTTTTCTCACGGCAAAATATTGATGATATCCTGCCAAAATTTTAATCATAGTTGATCCATCGTTTGAAAAGCAACTAAAGTTCTTAATAATATCGATCAGTCGTTCTTTTGTAAACATACCCTCGAAGAATGTATCAAATTGAGCATATTGTGTATTCTCATAGCTTCCATCTTTCGTTTTCCATTCCATAAACCGATCTTCTCCTGATGTTATTGTTCCAGCTTTTGATATAAGCTGATCACTCATAACACAGATAGCATTATAGATAAACATGGAAGGGATTTCATGCATATAATTTCTTAGCTGCAAATACGCTTCAGATGCATCTGTTTCTTCACGTGAGGGAGATTTTAATTCAATTAATACAACTGGCAAGCCATTCAAAAACAAAATAACATCAGGACGCTTTTCACTATTTTCAATAAATGTCCACTGATTGGCAATAACGAAAGAATTATTCTCTGGTGTTTGATAATCTACTAGATAGATTATCATGGATCGTTCTTCCCCTTTAAACAAATAGCGCACAGGAATCCCATTCTGTAGATAGTCCATAAAAATTTCGTTTTTCTGAATAAGCTCCCCATTTTCAAAATTTCGCAGTTTGAATAATGCTTCTTCAATTGCATCATATGGAGCTCCCTTGTTGATTTTGCGCAGACTTTCCTCCAATACTTCATCATAAAGTGGGCTATTAAAATTTCTTTCTATTTCAGGTCCATAAGCATATTCATAGTCCATATTTCGAAAAAGCTCTATGACTGAATTTTCGTAATCTGCTTCTGTGTAAAATGCTGCCATAAGTAAACTTCCCTCCCTTTATTGTATTACAATTTCAAACGCATTTAGTCGATGTGCTTCCTTACCATCTTCTATTGGGTATAACGCCTGAGTCAACGTTCTTGGTAATTGTGTGTTGCTTATCTGTATATGCACATCTTCAATCAAATTTGAAATAAAATATCCAAATGCCAAATCTACAATTTCATAAAAGCTATAGTGTGCATACTCATTGCTTATAGATGGTGACAGTGGTTGCCAAAACTTCATAAAGTAATCTTTTCCAAATGCGATATTATTAATAAATCCCGAATAGTTCCTTAAGCTCTCTGAAAGATTTTCATTTAAATCTTCAGCAAATCTAAATCCCTCTTCAAAACTGAATATTCCATTAAAAATGTGATTTCCTATAAGTTGTCCATTAATATGTGCCTTCTCAATTGCTCCCCTAACATTAGATGAATTAAGTTTTGTCTTAACCTCGACTATTCCCAATACACTCTCTTTGGGTACTATTACAAAACTCTCTTTTTTAAAAAACAAGGGAAAATCATTTCTGTATATAATAATATCAAGTTGGGAAGTAGTTTCATTATTCTCACCCATTACAAAACCGGTTCCAATTGATACAGCTTCTGGTGAAAGCTGTTTAATTTTTTCAGCAAGAATAATTTCTTTATACCTACCATCTTCACCCCAGTGTCTATTATCTATAAAGTCTCTAACTCTGTCTTTAGTTGATATTAACTCCTGTGAAATAGATTTTCTATAGTTCGTAAAATTAGGCATTTAATACCTCCCATAATAAAATTTAATTCTATAAACGATAATTTAGTGGCTTAAAGTTCAATATCAGAGATATCTATTTCTCCAGTCATTAATTTAGGCAAAAGAGAATCTCGCAATTCAGAGAGTCGATCATTTTCTTCAATATTTAAATCAATAAGTTGTTGCATTGGAGTACAATGAATTATGAACTGCTCAACTTCATTTTCGTCTGGAACAACACATTGAATTGAATTTAATATGCCTTGAGTCATCAGTGGTTGTCCACTTCCTATGTGCTTTGAAGGAAGTGACGCATTTTTCAAACAATAGTATATAAATAACTGTGAGTTTGTGTTTTTACTTTTCGCTTGAATTGCATTATCACTAACCCAACACTTTCCAGAACATAAATAAGTGTTTCCGCAATAAGCGCCGACTCGTCCTATAATAACACAATTTTCAGAATTGTTGTCCCTTGTATAAGCAAGGATGCCATTTCCACCATATACTGGAATAGTGCCACTTTCTTCAGGACGTTTTTTTCCATTAGAAAACGATATTATCGTTTCTAATGTATCTGATGAACCCTTAAATATATTTGGGAACATATTATTAAATACGTATTGTATTTGCTGTTCTAAATTATCGTTTATCAGAATATTGTTTTTGATTTTTCTATCCAATGAAGTAAGAATACTTACAATTTTTTCTTGTACAGTAAGTTCAGGTAAATCCAGTTGTAAGTTTTCAATATCAGATGGCTTTATAGAAGGATATGCGGAAACACTCTGTTCCCCAATTGATTGCAAATATTCTGTCACTTCATATTGTGTAAGTACATAATAGATAAAATCTGCATTCGCAACACCTGAATCTACATCAATAACAGTAAACCCAGTTGAGACTAAAAAGTTTTCTGGTTGTTCCTTAATTATGCCATAATGTAGTTGATTAGGTCGGACTGTGGAGTATATTATACTATTATAGCTTACTTTTCTTTTAGCTCTGCTAGGAAGTTTTTCTGTTGTCAGATCTATATGTTGCATTTCTGCAATTGTATTTGTAACTATATTTCCAGTATCTAAATAGTTAACATAATCCCAGTTCTCTTTAGCAGAATAAGTTCTTTTATTGGTTTTTGCTATGTCACCCAAACGAACTTTTTTCCATTCAACCATTTCTTTTACCATCCTATCCAATATATTTTCGATGAGCAATCTTAACATTGCTCTGTTTAACCATTGCATACTGCAAGGTAGTATCTATTTTTCTATGCCCTAAGAGCTGCTGCAGCTGTTCAATAGGCATTCCTTTATCTATTGCCATAGTTGCAAGAGTACGCCTAAACTTATGCGGATGTACCCTTTTCAAACCTAATTGTTTTCCGAATTCACGGAGCCTTACTTCAATACCTCCGATTTTCAATCTATCATATGGAGCTTTAAGTGATACAAACAAAGCAGGGTTGTTATCCATTCTGCTTTCTAAATAGTTTTGTAGATGTAACTTTGTTCGTGCATCAAAGTAAACCACTCGTTCCTTATTACCTTTACCGAAAACGATACACTCTCTTTCATTAAAATCAATATCATTCCGATTAAGCAAAACCATTTCACCTACACGCATACCTGTTGACGCCAACATATCTATCATTGCCAAATCTCGAAGCTCTGTGCATTTATCTCGCATTAGCTCTAAAGCTTCATCAGAATATGTTTCTTTAATGTTTGTGCCGGTCTTGACTTTATGTATTCGTCTTACTGGGCTTTTCAAAATATAATCCTCATCTTCAAGCCATGAGAAAAAACTCGAAAGGATACGTCGGATATTGTCTATTGTAACCTTACTAGAGTTATTTTTCTCCTGATATTCGATCAGATATCCTCGAATATCATCGGTTACAATGTATTTTACATCCTTTTCAAGAGTAGCGAGCATTGCTAAAATAGTCGATTTATAGTATTTTAGAGATTTCTCAGAGCAGCCTTCGATACGCTTTGCCGATAGGAACAACTCAACAAAATTCTGCTCCAAACTTTTATCTTTATTCGTATTTTCTTTTACCTCATATGCTGCCAGTGAACACTGCAAAACTTCTTGCAGTTGCCTACTTTGTGAGTTATTCAAGTATGGTAACATTCCCTGAATAATATCTGTGATTAAATTCTGTTTCATAGTCAATTCTCCTTTAAACTTTTCTTAGAGAACAACTATGGGGGCGGCAGTCCCCTTGATTTAACTCCTGCCACCCACAAGAGTTATGGAATATATGGTAAACGATAATTTAGAGCAACAAGCGCAAGCCATATTCGCTAAAGAGCTATTATTATTTGATGAACTTCCGGATAATTGGACAAAAGGCTCTTTGCTAGATATTGCCGACTATCTTAATGGACTTGCAATGCAGAAATTCCGCCCTAAAGATAATGAAATTGGTTTGCCTGTTCTTAAAATCAAGGAACTTCGACAAGGCGTATGTGATACTAGTAGTGAATCCTGCTCTCCAAATATAAAACCAGATTACATAATACATGATGGAGATGTTATATTTTCATGGTCTGGAAGTCTCCTCGTCGATTTTTGGTGTGGTGGCATTTGTGGACTAAATCAACACCTATTCAAAGTGTCCTCTCAACAATATGAAAAATGGTTTTATTATGCTTGGACCAACTATCATCTTCAAAGGTTTATTTCTATTGCGGCAGACATGGCAACAACTATGGGACATATCAAGCGTGAAGAATTAGCAAAATCTGAAGTTTTGATCCCTCCCGATGAGGATTATCATAGGATTGGGAGTATGTTAAGTCCTATCTATGAACTTATAATTGCTAATCGACTTGAAAATTGTAAACTTGTATTAATGCGTGACGAGTTACTGCCAAAGCTTATGTCTGGTGAGTTAGATTTATCGGAGGTGCCTGTATGAGCGAAAAGGAATTAAATATTCCATTCAATGCACCATTGAATGCAAGTGATACGGAAACACAAACATATGGTTGCAGGCAGAATAATCCTACTATTTGCGGTAACAATGGATTACCAAGTGTATGTGCCTTTGTATCCGATGATTACATATGCAAAAAGCCATCACGCGCATGGAAAAAACAATATGCAAAACTCAACATCTAAGCCGCTAAATTATCGTTTATAGTCGTGTTAAGCGCAATCTTATCATCCAAAGCCTTAAGTACACTTCCAATTTTCACTTGCTCCTCAAATGATGGAACTGCAAATTCTAACTTCTGTATGACATCAGTTTGAACTCGTTGTCTGCCTGATGAGCCAACCATTGATTTAATGGCAGGATCCCTGACCGAAGGGCTACAAACTAAATAGTAAATATAATCTGGATCTGTTATTCCACTTTTAGCCCTGAAAACTATATATTCGGTTGATCCAAATCCAATTTCGTCATCATTTAATATATTAACTTTAGAAGTTTTCCCATTTTCTAAACAAGGTGTAATGCGAGCCATAATAGTGTCCCCATTACGAAATTTACTGCCACCTGTATATTCTGTAATTTCATATTCAGTAATATCTCTACAAAAAGGTTGTAGCTTATCCATACCAATTTTCTTGGATACCATTCCTTTAGGAAGGCTCTCTTTTGGATTAAATTCTACGATATCAGAGAATTTCATTTTTCTCCATTCAGATTTCATAGCCAATCGCCTCCAGTTTCTGTCGAATCTCATTTTCTAACTCATGAGATCTCGCAAACATTTCTGAAAGTTCTGAGGTAAGGCGAGTCATTTTTTCCTCAAATGGTTCTCCGTCATCTTCCTGCTCTTCAATTCCAACATAGCGACCTGGTGTAAGTATATAATCTTGTTTGGCAATTTCTTCCGTAGTAACCACTGAGCAAAAGCCCTTTACATCTTCGGATGTACCTTCTTGAAATGCTGTAAAGGTATCAGCAATCATGTTTATATCTTCCTCTGTAAAATCACGATGTTTTCGGTTAAGCATAAATCCCATTTTTCGCGCATCAATAAAAATCGTTTTTCCTTTTTGTTTCTTATTTTTACTAATAAACCACAAAGTAACAGGAATTGTAACACTATAAAACAACTGCGTAGGAAGGGCTACAATTCCTTCCACTAAATCATCTTCGATAATTTTTTTACGAATCTCTCCCTCTCCACTTGTCTGTGTAGAAAGTGCACCATTAGCTAAAACTAGACCAATTTTTCCATTCGGTGCAAGATGATGAATCATATGCTGAATCCATGCATAGTTGGCATTTCCTGCTGGAGGCATACCATATTTCCAACGAACGTCCTCCTGTAATTTATCCTGTCCCCAATTGGATAGGTTGAATGGAGGATTTGCCATGATAAAATCAGCCTTTAATGACTTATGCAAGTCATTAAAGAACGTATCTGCTTGATATGGACCAAAATCTGCTTCTATACCACGAATAGCCATATTCATCTTAGCCATTTTCCATGTATCTGCGTTAGACTCTTGACCATAAACAGATATACGATTTCTATTACCTCTGTGTGCTTGTATAAATTCAACCGATTGAACAAACATACCTCCCGACCCACAACACGGATCGTAAACACGACAATTTTCAAAAGGTTTCAGAATCGCAACAATGGTTTTTACTATACTTTCTGGCGTGTAGAATTCACCACCTTTGACACCTTCATATGCTGCAAATTGTTGGATGCAATATTGATATGTTTTTCCTAATATGTCTTTATTCTCGCCTGTCTCAGTCATATTCATATTTGTAAATAAGTCAACAACATCACCTAATACACGTTTGTCCAAATCTGGGCTGGCATAATTTTTGGGTAATACATTTTTAAGTGTCTTATTTTCTGCTTCTATTGCTCTCATTGCATCGTCAATAATAGTTCCTATCTCGGGTGTATGAGCAGCTGAAGCAATTTTGTCCCATCTTGCTTCAATTGGTACAAAGAAAATATTATCTGCTGAATAAGCATCCTTATCATCTTCGAATCCATCTCCATCAGCAACTAACTCTTCATATCTCTTTTCAAAGGCACTAGAGATATAACGTAAAAATATAAGTCCAACAATTACTTTCCTATACTCTGCCGCAGGAATATGTCCCCATAAAACGCAGGCAGCATCCCATATTTGCTTTTCAAACCCCGTATTGGCAGTATTTTTTTCAGCCATTTTTTGTATCCTCCAATGTTTTTCTATTTTAGTCGTATAAATATACTTAAAATTTCCGATTTAAACTTCATTATACATTTTTATGTGTCCCATTTTCAGGACTCAATCTTAACAATTTCATCAAACCCACACTTCAATTCAATACAAATCCTCGCAAGGACATCTAACGATACTTGTTGGTCGTTATTCATTTTTGTAAATGTACTGGGCGCAATCTTTGTATTTTTGCGCAACTCAGTCTTTGATATTTCTCGGTCTATAAGCAATTTCCATAATGGTTTGTACGTTATTTTTATTTGCTTATCTGTCATATTTTCTTATCCTCCACTTGCGATAAACGACTTTTTAATATACAGTATCTATTATACTAAAGTGATTTCTTTTTTACAAACGTTATTTTTGAGTTCTCGAAATGTCAGTTAATTCTTTTTTACTGTTCAAGCCTCTGAATTCTATGGTTTCAACATATTAGAACGTAATTTTTAAAATTGCTAGAATTTACTCTTGCACATGACATTAATACACTATTGCAATATGTATCTACGATAAAGAAAAAGCCAGCCAACACATACTTGCATCAGCCAGCCCTTTATTATCTCCCCCATTCCCTTTCATCTCTTTTCTTATCTGTCATACTTTCCGTATAAACCTCATCGAATTCATCATAAATATCCATCAACTCTTTCTCTATTCCTAATTTTTCAAGAACCCCACGATAAACCTTAACACCAACCTTATAATCCAGTTCCTCCAAATGAAAGACCATCGCTCTTATATCCGCACTTGCTTGCTGAAACAATTCTGGAGTCATGCCCATTATGTCACATAGATCCATGGATTTCTCAACTTCTCTCTCAACCAATTCCTGTTCCTGCATTTTATCCCAGCATTCAGATATTGCAGCAAATTCATCATACGCTTCGCTAAATCCCATATTGCTTCTAATCTCCGTTAAATAATCCATGAAATAATGAAATACCTTATCATCAGGTAGTATTTCAAATGGAAATCTCTCTGCTTTTTCTTGCAAAGATAATCTTTGATATTCAGCAAGAGCCTTTGGAAGCTCCATACATTCTATGTCATTGCTCTGTTGCACACCCACTGGGATTTCATCAATATCAGAAACAATTATCTCACCTTCAACCATATCTGATGATTCTATTACCGAATCATGAACTGGATCGATTGATGGTTCAGACACTGTTATTATTGGTTCATCATCCCTCGCTAGTCCAGTTGCTTTTTCTACTGGCGGTATTGCTAAAGATTTTGATTCGTCTGACACAGCTACTTCATCCACCGCCACAGCAACTTCCTTAAACGGATTTTCTGGAACTTCTACATCATAGATATCAGTAATCTCTTCTATTTCATCAACTGGAAACATTCTATCCAATGCTTCTGCCGCTCGCGATACTTCTTTCGCACAACATCTTTCTGCAATCTTGATCTGCTCCTTAATCTTCCCCTTTCGTTCCTTCAACTCTTCCAGCTTAGATCTATACTCAGGTTCACTATCACGAAACAATTTAAAATCTTCCGCATTCTTGCATTTTCTTTTTTCAATACCACGCTCAGAATACAACTGTTTTTGTTCTGTCTCTACATCCTGTAAATCGTTCTGAAGCTTATTTGATAGGTCGATTAAATCAGGTAAAGAATGTACATTATGATTTACAATCATAAGATACTCTTCTTGCAACAAATGCATTTGCTTAATCGATTCGTAGTAATGTGCTGACTTGTAATGAAAACGCTTTTTCTCTATCAGACGCAAGCGATACAATCTCGCATAATATTTCTTCTGAAATTTTGACAACTTCGCCCGTTTCACATAAATCGGATTGAAAGTATACACTTTCGGTCTGGCATTACTACTATCTCCATAACGGATAAGAGCATTGATATTTTCTCTTGAAAAATCTTCTGATATCGTATCAATTCGCTTAAATCGTTTCATTCCTGGCGCCTTCACAGCGATGTGCTTTCCTTCCTTCACTTCATAACCAAGCCTAGATAACAGGTAAATAAAATGACGCTCATCTTCTGCCAGCAAAGCACAATAATTCACATCATCTTTTATCAGTGTTGTATAAGAATTCTCCCTTTCCCATTCTGGTCTGGACATATTTTTTGGATCTTTACTATATTTCGCGGGCATAATATCTAGTCCATATTCTTCGCAAAGTCGATTGGTAATCGGTTGTATAATTGCTTTCCAATCTCCATTATGATATTGAAACTTGTAACCATTAACCATATTTACACTGTTCAGCACAATATGCGCGTGAAGGTGTTCTCTATCCGTATGAACCGCAACAACTGCCTCATATTCATTATGCAGCAACTCTTCAACAAACCGCATAGCAATATCATACATCTGCTCTGGTGTTCCTTCCCCTGGTTTTAAAGAAATCACAAGGTGATATCCTTGTCGGCCACCAGTCTTTTGGAACATCTTTTTTGTTGCCTTCATCATTTCATATGCCTTTTCTGGCAGGCAGTTAATACCACCTACCAGGTTAGCATCTCCAAGCTTTTCAGGCTTTAAGATATAAGTAATGGCTTGTTTTAGGTGAACATCAATCTGACGATTTTTGCTCGCCTTCATATGCATGACTTTGGTTATTGCCATTTATTCAACACCTCCATCAATAGATTATAAATATCCTTCATATAATCTTTTATCTGCATAATTTTGTACTCACTCACCGTTTGACTTACATTTGCTACATGTGCGATTTGATTCACATTATTTCCAACCTTTGAAATCTGATTCACCAGATCTCTCCTGTCCAGCATAAGCGTCGTGTCTACTTTGCCACCATGCAAAACCAATTCTCTGAGATATTCGCTAGGTGTCAGTCCATTCTCTTTAGCAGCTTGCATGATCCGCTCTCTTTCAGTATCCGATAATCGAACCGTAAAGTTTTTTCGTGGATTTATCATTTGTTTCTTTCTTCCGATAAGCATCTCCTCCTCTTTTTTATCTGTCTTATAGAAATGTTTCAAAAGCCTTTTTAAGCACCTTCTGAAACTGTTACCATTGCTTTTTGCCAGATTCGTAAAACGCAGGGCGTTTAACAAAGTCTGGTTAGGGGCAAAAATCCCCCTAAGACCCCTGATATATGGTAAGTACAGAATGTGATAAACCCATCTGTACTTATTACAATTTGTCTCACAGCCACTAGGACTGTTATTACAAATTGAGATATAGATTTGTGGATGTAGTACTGTTTGTATCACTGTTTTCCATCCACAAATCCAGATATTTATAATTATTCCAAGCAACTACAACCATTAAAAGCTGTCCAAAAAACTAAGTGCCGAAGTGGGAAGTTCATTATCTCCGTCCACTTCTGGCAAAACTCCCATTTTCGGAACTTCTGCTTCTCCTGGAATTACTGCACTTTTCTGCTCTACTGATGTTACTACTGTCTGAGTTCCCACAGAAATCCCACCAGCTACCACTGCCTTAAGAACTTCATTCACTGCTTTTGATACTGCAAGCTCTACTGCTTTTTCAAGCGATTCCATAATGGATTCTGATTCTCCTTGAACGATTTCTTTGATTTCATATTGGGCTGACTGAACAAAATCTCTCCGTAATAATTCCAATCGTTTCTTCTCATCATCAAAATCAAGTTCTTCTTTGGCATATTTAGTCAATACCCATTTGATGAACTTACTTCGATCTCCAAACAAGCTTTTTCTTGGCTCTTCTTCCATAGACAGTAACAAACCCCATACCAGAGAATCTTCATCATGATTTAGATTCAAACGAAAAGTAATGGTTTGAGACATATCTTTATTACTCATGCAACCACCTGTCCACTTTCTGTAATGCCAGATATTCATAACCAATCGCATTTGCCTTTACGTCTTCTTGATAGCAGATATTTGCTCCTCTGATTCGTCCAAAGAGTTTCATAACAGTAGCGCCACCGCCAACATATACAATCGGTGTGAGTTCTGGATCGAACCCATTTTCTTTCAGCTGAACTTCTACATTTTCAGCAAAGATGCAAAGCTGATCCTGCACAATCTCCGTAATCTCTTTTGGAAGATTGGATGTTCCAGTCATCATCACATCCTGAATATCACTTTCATCCAGGTAACGGTTTTTTCTTCGAAATACTGCCTTATTGACATTCGCCATACAATTAATTAATGCCTCTGGAATCGTGATACACTCTCGCTCAACTGGAACATAATTCTTGTTGTGTATAATATCAATGGTCTTGGAACCAATATCCACAATAAGCTGATTTGGTGCCAGCTTTCCTAAAATATTTGCCACCGCAGCATAACACTGTGGATATAGTAGAACTTCTTCAATTTCTATGAAATAGGTTTTCCCTTCATATACAAAGGTTACAAGTCCTCGTTTCAGATAATTGCTAAAGCTAACTTTCTCTTCTCCAAATCTGGTAAACGGAAGTCCGGCAGCAACTACTACCCTTATCGCCGCTTCACCTGATAGTCGATAATATTCGATTTCCTTAGCAATTGCTGCATATGTTAATAGCAGATAATCTTCATCTTCTATTTTGGTGTTTTTCATCGGAAGTCTGCCTTCTCCGATTTTATAAAAAGTGTCTTTACACTCCATTGTCTTTGCTTCCAATGTTGCTTCTGTGCCAATTTCTTCAACCCCATTATCGAATATAAAATGTGGTGTCTTGATTGTTGAAAATCCATGGTCAATGGCACATAATAAAATGTTTTGTTCTTTAAAATACATAAATCATCCTCCTGCCGTTACGGCTTCATCAAAATAAATGTTTCAAGTTGCATATAAGCCAAACATATTTTCTGATTGCAACAGCCAGAGCACTCAGCTATACTGTATTTGCGAGATACAAGTAGCAGGCTTAGGCTTGTTACAATCAAGTCCTTTCCTATTCGGTAAGGGCTTTTTCTTTTGTTTGGTAATTACTTTCTTCGGCTACCACCAGCTGTTTTCTTTCTAAATCCTCAGCTGGATTGTAGTAGTCTGCATAGCCGTAAATCTTCTGTTCAAAGTACTTACGAGGGCATCTACCACGAATGGTCAGAAATCCCTTAGCCGCTAACTCTCTGTTATAAGATTTAATGATCGCATATGCCTTTGTCTTCCCAATGCTTAGTACTTCACGTACTTCTTCTACATCAATGAATGCTTCTTTACTACCTACCATAAAACTCCTCCTTCTTCTATAATAGAATTTTAAATACGTACTTCGATATAAAAGTTTGATTTTCACGTATTTATATTTCGTGTTATTATAATATTATCTTTTTCACGTACTGTCAATAGATATTTTCAAAAACATGTACTTGTAATTCGTGTTTTGTTGTGTTATAGTTTACACATAGTACATTTTTCATGTACTTTAAATACGGTTTTATGAAAGGTAAGGTGATAGAAATGTCTTCTGACACTTACAAAATGCAACAATTTTCTGCCACAGATATAGGCAAATGCATACAAGCAGCACGTAAGGATAAAAAGGTAAGTCAAAAGGAACTAGCTGACAGATTAAATAAATCGGAACGAACGATTCAAAAATATGAGGCTGGCGAAATTGATTTTTCTGTTTCTACAATAAAAGAAATTGCTAATGAACTTGATATTCCCTGGCAAGAGTTACTAGGTATTGAGACTCCTACTATTTCTCTTGTAGATAGAAATGATCCTGATCGTTACTATAAATTCGATACATTAGGTGATGTAATCAATGCGCTATTTGAAATCACCAAAATCAAAGACTTATCCTTTGGTATTTCAAATACGAAACCACCAGAAGATCCCAATTGGACTTCTTCACTGACTGTTGATGGCAAGGCAGATGCAAAATACAATACTGATTTATGCTTATTCATGGAAAATTGGATGAATAAATTGAAGCTTGTTCAATCTCAAAGAATGACAGAAGAAAATTTCTCCGATTGGAAAAAAGAAATGATAGCTTATTATTCCGATACTTATTTTTCAAATATGTCAGCTCAGATTATAAAAGAGAAACGAGAACGAGAAGGCAAAAAAGATACTTCTATGAAAAAAATTCACATAGTAAAAGTGGATAATGAGAATTAAGATTTGAGAAATAAAAAAGCTCCAGTGCGCTAACACCAGAGCTGAAGTGATCTAACCTAAACGGCTATTATAATCACCCTAGACAAGTAGATTATATCATAGCCTTTAGATAAATGCATTGCAAAACTGATGTTCTGTCAGCCTGCAAGCACTAACACAATTAGATAAAGGAGATGATTTTTATGCCAGCTTACAAAGATAACAAAACTGGTAAATGGTATGCCAAGTTCTATTACAAGGACTGGCAAGGCGTCAACAGACAAAAGTGGAAACGAGGCTTCGCCACCAAAAAGGAAGCTCTTGCATTCGAACGAGACTTTCTAGAAAAGCAATCCGCCAATCCTGATATGACCTTTCAAGCTCTATATGAGATTTATATAGAAGATATGTCAGGCAGATTAAAAGAAAGCAGTATCCAGCACAAGAAGAATATTTACGAAACAAAGATTCTTCCCTACTTTGGCAAAATGCCAATCAATGAGATTAAAGCTACGGACATACGAAGATGGCAGACACAGATTATGCGAGACTCTCATGAGTACAAAGACACATATCTTAAGTCCATCAATAATCAGCTTAGTTGCATTATGAATTATGCCAAACGCTTTTATGACCTTAATACTGATCCTTGCGGTAAAGCAGGAAGCATGGGAAAGAGCAATGCCGAAGAAATGGAATTCTGGACACTGGATGAATTTCTTGCTTTTCGAGACGCTATCAAGGATAAACCAGTATCGTATATGTGTTTTGAAATTCTATACTGGACTGGTATCCGAGAAGGAGAATTGCTGGCTCTGACTGCGGAAGATATTAATCTTACCGAAAAGAGTATTCGTGTCAACAAGACCTACTCCCGAAGCAAAGGAAAAGATGTTATTACTACTCCAAAGACCAAGAAAAGCAAACGTACCGTTCCTATCCCAGACTTTCTATTTCAGGAAGTAAAGGATTATATGGACAGACAGTATATGCTTGATCCCAAGAGCAGATTATTTCCTTTTACCAAATCATTTCTTGCACACGAAATGAAACGAGGTTCCAAAACTTCTGGTGTAAAGAAAATACGAATTCATGATGTTAGGCACTCCCACGCTTCCCTTCTTATTAATGAGGGCTACGATGCACTTGTGATTGCTAACAGACTGGGGCATGAGAAAGTATCCACAACGCTGAACACTTACTCGCACATGTTTCCACACAAACAGAAAGAATTGGTTGATAATCTTCAAAATCTCGGTGAGAAAGCAATTCCTACCCCACCATCACCAGATGATATCTTTTCACTGGATTTTTTCGAAGATACTATGGATGATACAGCAACTGCTAATTTTCCACCAACACCAATTGGTCCTGTACCAAAAGAAAAGGCTCCTGGGAAAGTAATCCAAATGCCAATTCGAAACATTGTTTAATATCAACTTTAATATCAGCCATGCCATAAAAACATGCGCTGTATTGTCACTAAATTCTACTATAAGCCACATAAGAACTAAGAAAAAGGATAGTTGCGGTTAGTAGCAAAGTAGTAGCAGAGGCAAAAGAAAAGTCCGGGAGTGCCCTATTTATAAGGCTTCCCAGACTCGTTGCTGCTATTCAAACTCAATCGTCGCCGGCGGCTTCCCGGTACAATCATACATCACCCGGTTCACGCCCTTCACTTCATTCACAACCCTGCTGGTAACGCACCCCAGCACCTCCCAGGGTATTTGTGCTGCCTCGGCAGTCATAAAGTCGGAAGTATTTACAGCCCTAAGCGCAATGGCATAATCATAGGTCCGTTCATCGCCCATAACACCTACCGAACGCATATTGGTAAGCGCAGCGAAATATTGCCCGAGATCCTTATCCACGCCAGCTTTCGCGATTTCTTCTCTATAGATCGCATCTGCTTCCTGAACGATTTTCACCTTCTCTGCCGTAACCTCGCCGATAATTCTGATACCGAGCCCCGGTCCTGGGAAAGGCTGTCTATATACGAGATGGTCCGGAATACCTAACTCCAGTCCCGCCTTTCTTACTTCATCCTTGAACAAAAGTCGAAGGGGTTCTATGATTTCCTTGAAGTCCACATAATCAGGAAGTCCTCCTACATTATGGTGAGACTTAATTACAGCGCTCTTCCCTAACCCGCTTTCAATAACGTCAGGATAAATCGTCCCCTGAACGAGATAGTCCACCACCCCGATCTTCTTCGCCTCTTCTTCAAATACGCGAATGAATTCTTCGCCGATAATTTTTCTCTTATGCTCCGGTTCCGTCACTCCTGCCAGCTTGCCATAAAAACGCTCCTGAGCATTCACTCGAATGAAGTTCAAATTATAAGGACCGTTAGGACCGAATACCTCCTCCACCTCGTCGCCTTCGTTTTTGCGGAGCAAACCGTGATCCACGAATACACAGGTCAGCTGCTTACCGATCGCCTTGGATAAGAGAACAGCAGCCACGGAAGAATCCACGCCGCCGGAAAGGGCGCAAAGCACTTTACCGGTTCCAACTTTTTCACGGATTGCTTTAATATTTTCCTCTACGAAGGAACCCATCTGCCAATCGCCTTTACAGCCGCAGATATCCGTTACGAAGTTGCGAAGCATCTTCACACCTTCCTTCGTATGCACTACTTCAGGATGAAACTGTACCGCATATAAGCCTTTTTCAGCATTTTGCATGCCTGCAGCCGGACATACCGGAGTATGTGCTATTATGGTAAAGCCCTCAGGTACTTTTTCAATATAATCGGTATGGCTCATCCAACAAATTGTCTTCGGAGACACATCCTTGAAAATTGTCTTACTATTATCTATATTCACTTCTGTTTTACCGTATTCGCTTACCGGCGCGGTCGTTACCTTGCCGCCCAGAAGGTGTGCCATCAATTGTGAGCCATAGCAGATGCCCAGTACGGGAATGCCGAGTTCAAACACCTCTTTATCACAAATCGGTGAATCCGCAGCGTATGCGCTGTTCGGTCCGCCGGTGAGTATGATTCCCTTAGGGTTCATTTCCTTCAGCTTATCCAAACTCATGTCATAAGGATGCACTTCACAATAAACGTTGCATTCTCTTACCCTTCTGGCAATCAACTGATTATACTGTCCGCCAAAATCCAGTACGATAATCATTTCTCTTTCCATCTCTATGTCGTCCTTTCGCATAGCCAATTTTAATCGTGCGTTTCTATTATATAGGAAACAAGAAAGCCTTGTCAAACAAACTTATCGTTACTGTTCACTCCGTTCACAGTAACGCATGATGTTCTGCAATGCAAATTTTTTGCTTTTAAGTTCGCTTCGCCAAGCAGAAATCATCTCTTGCATCACGTTCTTACTATTACGGCCTGGCTTTTTCTATCATATGGCGTTCCCACTTATTTCCACGGTACCGATACCCATAACAAATCGCGCGGAACACCCAGTCTATCGTCATTGCAATCCACACTCCCATAAGGCCCAGCCCAAAATATTCACTGAAAACATATGACGTAATGATACGAAACGTCCACATGGAGCCAATCGCTACGACCATCGTCCATACCACATCTCCAGCCGCTCTGAGAGTATTGGGAAGTGTGAAGGAGGGCATCCAGAGAATTACAGCCATTGCCGCGTGATACCGGATTACCCGGATGGCCAGAGCCTCCGTTTCAGGGCTTAGATTATATATCTTCATAATCCATGGTGCGAATACAATTAACAGCAGGGAAATCGCACCGGTGCAGACAATGGCCAGCCAGAGCAGCTTTTTGGTGTAAAATCTCGCCTGCTTAAAATCTCCGGCACCCACACATACTGCTGCCACGGAAAGGAGCGCAAGGTTAATCGCTTGTCCTGGCAGAATGTTAAAGCCAGCCAGCGTATTACATACTGCATTAGCTGCGATCGCAAAGGTTCCGAAGGTGGATATAAGGCTGAGCAGCATTATTTTCCCCAACTGGAATAAGCTGTTCTCCATTCCGTTGGGGATGCCAATATAAAGTATTTTCTTAATGAGCCCTACATCGGGCTTCCACGTAATCTTACCTTTAATGTTAATGAGTTTATTCGGATTGAACATAAGATATAAAATGACCGACGCCGCAAAGGTTTTGGATATGGTGGTAGAAATAGCGGCGCCCGCAACGCCCAATTTCACTCCGTATATCAAAATGGAATTGATGGTCACGTGCACAATGTTCATGAATATGGATATCCACATGGTCGTCTTCGCGCTGTTCATGGCTCGGAATAGAGCTGCACAGGAATTATAAATTACCAGAGGCGTTATGGAAAGTGCCGTGATGGTAAAATAGGTGACAGCGCTTGACATGACATCCTCTTCCACTTGCCCGAATACAACGCGAAGCAGCGGCTTATGCCACACTAAGACGCAGACTGAAATAACAACGGCTGTAATTGAGGAAAAAAAGATTAACTGCCACGCTGCCCTTCCTGCACTTTCGGGATCCTTCTGCCCCAAAAAATGCCCTGCAACCACAGCTCCGCCGGTGGCCATAGCCGCGGATATGTTGATGATGAGTACATTGATATTGTCTACCAAAGATACGCCGGACACTGCTGCTTCACCTACTCCGGACACCATTATCATATCGATCATACCGACAAGAATTGCAAGAAACTGTTCCAGCACAAGCGGGAGAATTAACTTTTTGAGGTCTTGATTAGAATACAACATTTTATCTTTTGTCCTTTATTATTTTACATCGACTTTACAAATCCCCATATGTCATTGTATTCCCAATTCGTGCTGATGTAAATATTTTTCTCTTGTAGCAAGCCCACCTCTGATGTGGCGCTCGGATTTATTGACGTCTAGAACCTTCCTTGCTTCCTTTGCGAGCACCGGATTAATCTGCCGCAACCTATCTGTGACATCTTTATGTACCGTAGATTTGCTAATTCCAAACTGCTTCGCCGTCTGTCTTACGGTGGCATTGTTATCAATAATATAATTAGCAATATCAATTGCCCTTTCTTCGATATAATCCTTCAAAAGAAATCCCCTCAGAATACTTTTTTACATTGTATGAAAGATTCTGAAGGGTTATGACTGTCTTTTATTTAGCCTCAATTATTTTAAAATCTGAATTCCGCCAATAATCGGCAGCGGTTTCTTTTCTCCTCTGGCCGCCGCTATAATTCCGAGAATTGAGAATACGAACAACATCATACTTATAATAAAGTACGCGAGGGTAAGCAGTATACTCCCTCCTGTTATGAGCCTGAATACCCCGAATAATATATTCGTCAGCAGCAAGACCAAGCCTTGATTCGCATGATATCTGGCAAACTCCGAGTTAGGCGATGCAAAAAGGGGAATCAATACGAGAATGCCCAAATATGACAATACCGCATATATTTTGTTGGCGTTCACATCCGCTTCTTCCTCCTCCGGCTGTTGATATATCACTTCTCCCCGAACCCGTTCCGGCATTTCCTCTTCATTTACGAACGATGCTCTGCAATATCTGCACGTAACTGCATTTTCTTCAATTGGTGCTCCGCACTGCGGACAAACTTTCTCTTCCATATTTCTGTTCTCCCTCATTCTTATTGTTAGTTTCTTAATATCTTTATCCTTTTTCTTATTGCTGTAAAGTATACCATCGATTGACAAGGTCACACTCGGTCGGATAAAGGTAAATTTTTGTTTCTGCTTCGTCAATCTCATCCGCTTCTGCGCACATTCATAGTAAACCTGCACCCCGGATAATTTTCACACCCATAAAATTCCCCGAACTTGCCTTTACGCTTTATCAAGTTACCGCCGCACACCGGGCATTCAGGCTCAGGAGACGTATCCTTCACTGTACCCAGTATCTTTCCAAGCTCTTCATAACACCTCTGATTCATAATACAGTCATTCAGCGCCCGGTGAGCTCCCCTCGTTTCAATTTGGAAGTGTTTTGAAACATCGGTGAGCTTGTGGTGGGAAAGCTGAGGCAGGCATTTCCTTGCCAGATACAAGGTATCCACATAGTCATTTTTCATATCCATTCCCAGATGAAGCTTTACCGCATCATAAGCGAAGTTCGTATCGAAGGTATGTATATTATGTCCAACCAGAATATCTTCTCCGATATAATGAGCGAAGCCTCCGATCGCTTCTTTGATATCCGGCTCGTTCCTTACCATATCGTCGGTAATTCCATTTACCGCGGTAGCTCCTGCCGGAATATGCCTTCCTGGATTCACCAGAGTGGAATATTCTGAGATGATTTCTCCGCTCCTTACCTTAACAGCAGATATTTCAATAATCGCATCTCTTCCCTGATCGATTCCTGTAGTCTCCAAATCGAATACGATATAATCCTGCACATACTTGTTTAAACGCTTTCCCTTTTTCCTTACTTCCGATCTTGTAAATTTCTCCATTCTCGTCAATTCTATTTCCTCTTTATGTACTGTCATTATGTGTCTTCCATTCCCCTTCCCACTTTTATTTCATTTAATCTTTTATACCATTTTCTCTTCTTATCCCATTTACTCTTTTATGTCCTCACTCACTTCTATTGCTTGATTCCTTTTTCATCCCTTACCCTGCTTTTACCTCCATACTCTTTTGCTCCAACCACTCCTCACTTTAACACTGTATCCGCTCTCTTCTCATTCTTCCCCTCAATATACTCCCTCATCTTCGCCCGTATCCTCTCAAACTGTCTCTCCGTCACCGGATTATTTGAATCGAAATTCATCAGCTTCTCCAAATACCCCTGCTTCTCCACCAATTCGAGGCTTACCGGATATACCAACTCATAAACGAGGGAAATGTGACCTACCACGTTATCCACCGCAGTCTTCTTCAGCTTTCGATACACCGCCCTCTCACCCTCGAAGCATTCCAGTACTTCTTCTGTGACCTGGCTGCTTCTTAACTCCTCGCTCGACACATTATAGATTTCCTCCAGGGGGAAATCCACATTGACCTTCAGAATATCTATTTTATCCGCATCTCTGATAATATGGCAGAACATTTCCGTTCTCGCCTCAAGCTTATCCGGAATGCGATAAGCGTTATGGCAGTTTACCGCTGTAAATATCGTTTCATCCTCCGAAGTGTTCTCTATATAATCCCGTATTTTCCCTTGGGAAAAAAGAATCTCCGCGCCGTACTCCGCATGGTTAATCGACAAATCGTCGATGAAGGTTCCATAGTTTTTCAACTGTTCAAATCTGCCTATATCGTGTAGAAGGCCGATCAGCCATGCCAGATCCGCATCTTCTCCGGACAGCCCCAGAGACTTCGCTATTTCATCGCACAAAGCGCTCACTCGGTAGGTATGTTCTATTTTAAGCCGCACCTTCTCATCCCGGACATCATAAGCTTCCACATAGCTTTGAAAAGCCGCTTCGGCCCTTTTTCTATCTATTTCCATCGTAAGTTCCTTTTCTTCATAATTACTATGTCAGACCTATTCTATCAGACCATTCAACTCCTGATAAAGAAGCTTCGCATAGCTGTCCGTCATGCCACAGATGAAATCCGTCACTAACAGCAATCTTAAATACAATTTCTCTCTCTCATCCTTATCTTTGGAATATATCTTGTATATCGCTTTATAATTATCGGATATGAGCGCAATCATTTTTTCCTGAACATCATTCAGCTCTTTGTCCGTATCATAATAAATCGCTGCGTCCACAAACTTATCGAGGAGGAAATTCATAATCGTTTCCGCCGCTATTTCCAGCTTTAATATCGGCTTGGACACGAAAGCATAACGATAGGCGATGTCGCCCAGCATATAGGCCATATGCTCGATATGAGTGCCGGAAAACAAATCCTTTTTATAGGTGCCGTTCATGATTTCCTCATAATTTTTTGTAAATCCATAGGTAGCGCAGGCAATCATCTTTCCCTGGATTCGCACCACCCAGTTCTGCACCGCATAGGTCTCGGGCTGGGCGATTCCTCTGTCCAGCGCCTTTTGATATCTATCCTCTAGCGCTGCGACCAGCTTGCAGTACTCATCTTCTTCCTCTTTTGCTGTACCTCCCGCCTTTAACTCCTGTACCAGCTGTCCGTAGGTAATACGGCCCTTTTTGAAGGAATCCTCGATATCCGCCGTTTTATAAGCGATATCATCCGCTGCCTCCAGCACATAGGTGAGCGGATGCCGCTTCCCATTCGTACCAAGCGTTTCCTGCAAATCCGCGAAGATATCCCTTTCCGCATAATAGTATCCCATCTTCTTATCCTTGATATCTCCGCTGCTTTTGTTGATTCCGAGAGAGGAAACCGGGTATTTGATTATGGTTCCCAGAAGCCCTTTGGTCAGGTTCATCCCGTGCTCGTCCACCAGATAATGCAGCTTTGTTACCAGCCTGAGCGCCTGCGTATTTCCTTCGAAATGGCACAGATCCCCCTTCATCTGCGGCAGAAGAAGCTCCTCCAGAGTCTTTTCGCCATAGGTAAGCCTGCTCATATTTTTCAGAAACCACTCCCTGATGACGGTTTCGCCGAAATGTCCGAAGGGAGGATTTCCTATATCGTGCAGAAGCCCCGCGCATTGCAGGATGTCGCACACATCCGCCTGATAGGACTCCTTAAAAGCAGGGTCCCTGATATCCAGAAGAATCTTTTTCGATATATTCTGTCCCAACGACTTCGCAAAGGAGGATACCTCCAAAGAGTGCGTCAGTCTCGTCCGCACGAAATCGCTCTTATCTAAGGGAAAGACCTGCGTCTTATCCTGCAGGCGCCTGAAGGAGGCGCTGCCGATAATCCGGTGGTAGTCCTTCTCGAATTCCGTGCGCAAATCTCCTGAATTCCCGGTTGCCTTATACATTCTTATCCTATCGCCGCACAATAGCTGCTGCCACTCCATCCGTCTCCCTCGCTTTCCGCTCTTTCTTATCATATAAAAACAGCTTTTAATCCTTTTTCTTCAACTTTACTACGTTTTTAGCCCAAATACAAGGCTTTCAATCCCTTCCATGAATTGACATGTTACTATTCACTCCGTTCACAGTAACATTGACATTCCTTTCGCCAATAGTATATTATATATTAAGATGAATTTATTTTCTATCTTCTGATAAAGGAAGGATATACGACTATGAAAAAAAGAACGGGAAGGTTCCTTTCGCTCCTCATCATCGCTACACTTGTCATGAATGGATGCGGAACCGCAAATACACCGGAAAATACAGCTGTGCAAACACAAGATGCCCAAACCGAAGACAATCAGGCACCGGATGGCGCCCAGGCAGGCGACGATACACAAAGCGGCGATGCCGCCGATACAAGCTCACAAGCTGATACAGCTTCCGATACAGCTCAGTCATCGGATTCCGAAGTTCCCAGAGCAAGGGGCACATCCTCGGAAACTGCCGCCGATACAAGCACGACCGCGCAGCCAGACGACGGCGAAACGCACAACTTCGTAGGCATCATAACCGATGCGACCCAGTACTCCGTTTCTGCTCAGTCGGCCTTAGGGAACACCTTCTCCCTGACGATTCCCGAGTCCGGCGTCCAAGGCAATCTGCGTTATCTTACCGTCGGTCAGATAGCGACCATCACCTATACGGGCTCTCTGGATGAAAATCATGCAACTCTCGTGGGTCTTTCGGACAGTTCTCTGCTTACCGGAATCTATGTAGAGGAATATGCCTTTGCGATAAAGATCATCAATGCGGTAAAGGCTATGAATGTGGACGAGCTCGCCAGCCTGACCAATTTTCCTGTGTTTGTCGATAAAGGGGGAGACTCCAAGGGGCCGGTGGACGATGCGGAAACCTTCAAGAAAATAGACAGCGATGTTCTGTTCACGGAAGCACTGGTGGAAAGAATGGGCAACTATAATCTCTTTGATCTGGAATATACCGACGCCGGCTTTGTCATGGGCGACGGCGGACCGAACATTACCTTCGATGTGGACGATGACGGAATCTTAGGAATTATAGGAATCAACTGCACGGCTACACCGAGCAAATAACAAATATCTCAATTAATAGGACACAAAGTCATGAAAATAGTGATAATAGACGGTCAAGGCGGCCGAATCGGCAGTCTGCTCATAGAGAAACTAAAAACCTCCGACATCCGGGCGGAGGTTATTGCTATAGGTACCAACAGCATAGCCACAACCGCCATGCTTCGTGCAGGAGCTGATGCCGGTGCTACCGGAGAAAATCCGGTTATTGTTAATTGCCGCGATGCGGATTACATTATGGGACCTGTGGGCATTGTCGCCGCAGATTCCCTTTTGGGCGAGATCACTCCTGCAATGGCTTGCTCCATAGCCTCTTCCCCATGCGAGAAAATATTGCTTCCGGTGAACAAATGCAGCCTGCACATAGTGGGCTCTTCCGGACTGGCAGTTCCGGCACTTATCACAGAAGCGATCACATATCTGCAATCGCTCCTCCATTAACCCTTCTGCTTTTCATTATGCAATTCTTCTCACAGACAGTATCGATTTATAAGTCGCTGACGTTATCTTGATTCCCGTCCTCTCTGTGCTGGCATGCACAATATTCCCATTTCCTATGTAAATTCCAACATGTCCCGCATAGCAGATAACATCTCCCGGCTGTGCCTGAGAGTAATCCACTCCGCTTCCCGCGTCTCGTATTTCCCATGAAGTACGGGGAACTGAATATCCGTTATCCTTGAACACCCGCCATACGAATCCCGAGCAGTCGGCACCATCCGTAAGGCTCGTTCCGCCCGCCACATAAGGATTGCCGATGAACTGGCAGGCATAGGATGCGATTGTCTGACCGGAGCCGCTTCCGCCGGAAGGAATGCTTACGGAAGCACCGGAGGAAGAACCTGAAGACGATGAAGAGCCGGATGACGATGAGCTCGAAGAAGAATTGCCGCCATTTGCAGCTGCCGCCGCTGCTTCTTTTCTCTTTCTCTCCTCTTCCTTCTTTCTTGCCTCTTCTTCCAACTTCTTGATCTGCGCCGTCTGCTGCTTGATCTTCGTCTTATAAGCCGCAGCCTCCTGCTTTGCCTTCGCTATCTGCACATTATAATTTTCATACTCCTGCTTCTTCTCATCGAGCAGCTCCTCCATACGCACCTGCTCTTCTTCCAGCTCATGTTTAGAGGCTTCCAGCTCCGATTTCTCATCCTCCAACTGATTCCACACCTGCTGCACATACTCCTTAGCAGCCTGATATTCCTCTAGCATTTTTCTGTCATATTCATAAAGCTGTTCTATATAATCCGCCTTATTCACCATATCGCCGAGGCTGTCGCTGGTCATGAGAAGCTGTACGTAGGAGATGTCACCCTGCTCATACATGAACTTGATGCGAAGCTTCATGGCCGCATACTGTTCCTCCTCCTGCTGCTTCGCTACCTCGTATTCCGCCTCCGTCTCGTCGATCTGCTCTTCCTTCTCCACGATTTCATCCTTGATGATATCCACGCTGGCAATAATTTCCACCACGTTGGCATCCAGCTCGTCTATCTCTCCGCCGACCTCGCTTTGCTGTCCCTGGAGGCCGGAGATTTGTCCCTGCACATTATTCAGTTTATTCTGGTCCTCTGCCTGTTGTTTTTTAATGTCATTAATCGTAGACGCGTATACCGTTCCCGAGGGAAGGAGCGCCATAACGAAAGCCATGGCTACGCTGATTAATTTTACAGCTTTTTTCTTCATAGATAACCCCTGTAAGTTTTGTATGCCCGGACAACTTTTTCCTATAAATCGCAGTTCTTTACCGTTCTTGGGAAGGGAACAACGTCTCTGATATTGCCCATCCCTGTCAAATACATAACGCAGCGCTCAAAGCCCAGCCCGAAGCCTGCATGCCGCGCGGAGCCGTACTTTCTAAGATCGAGATAAAAATCGTAATCTTCCTTGTTCAGCTCCAACTCCTCCATACGCTGCTCAAGAAGTTCCAGCTTATCCTCTCTCTGGCTGCCGCCGATGATCTCGCCGATTCCCGGTACCAGGCAATCCATAGCCGCAACCGTCTTGCCGTCTTCGTTCAGCTTCATATAAAAAGCCTTGATTTCCTTCGGATAATCCGTTACGAATACCGGACGCTTGAATTCCTGTTCGGTCAAAAATCTTTCGTGCTCGGTCTGCAAATCGCAGCCCCAGAATACCTTGTATTCGAATTCATCATTATGCTGTTCCAGTATCTTGACTGCCTCCGTATAGGTAACATGCCCGAAATTGGAGTTAAGCACATGGGTAAGACGCTCGATCAGCCCCTTATCCACAAACTGGTTGAAGAAGTTCATTTCCTCCCTCGCATTTTCAAGTACATAACGAATAATATGCTTTAGCATCGATTCCGCAAGAATCATGTCGTCCTTCAAGTCAGCAAAGGCAATCTCCGGCTCGATCATCCAGAATTCCGCAGCATGCCTCGTAGTATTGGAATTCTCTGCACGGAAAGTAGGACCGAAGGTATAAACATTTTTAAAGGCAAACGCATAGGACTCTACATTAAGCTGTCCGCTCACGGTAAGATTGGTTGCTTTGCCGAAAAAATCCTTGCTGAAATCGATGCTTCCATCCTCGTTTTTCGGAATATCCTTAAGGTCCATAGTTGTTACCTGAAACATTTCTCCCGCACCTTCACAGTCGCTTCCCGTAATAAGAGGCGTATGCACATAGACGAAGCCTCTCTCCATGAAAAACGTATGAATCGCATAAGCAATCAGCGAGCGTACCCTAAATACCGCCTGAAACGTGTTGGTACGCGGACGCAGATGGGAAACTGTTCTCAAATACTCGAAGCTGTGTCTCTTTTTTTGCAGCGGATAATCCGCCGTGGAAAGACCTTCCACCTCTATTTCCTCCGCTTGCAGTTCGAAGGGCTGCTTCGCATCGGGCGTCTCTACTATCGTTCCTCTTACAATAATCGCCGAACCCACATTCAGCTTGCTGATCTGCTCGAAATTATTCAGCTTATCGCTGTATACGATCTGTAACGGCTCGAAAAATGTGCCGTCGTTCACTACGATAAAACCGAAGGTTTTCGAATCCCGGATGCTTCTGATCCATCCGCCTATCGTCACTTCTTTTCCTGCAAACTCACCGCGTCCGCGGTATAAGTCTCTGATATCTGTCAAATTCATTTTCTTTTCTCCCTCGTCTCGTACCTGTTTTATTTCGCAGCGCCGCCTTCTGCTGCCCGTACGGCCTCTGCATTTTTATATCAGGGCGTTTGGGGCTTACTCCGCGCTGATTACCGCATTCTCACGCATCATGCCTAAAACCTTCTCGCTCATCATATATTCTCTATAGCTTTCCTCGTCTACCGCTTCCTTGAAAGCGTCCACAGAATCATACCCGGACTCTGAGGCAGTGTTCTCTATATCCACCTGGAGCTCCTCATCCGTTACGTTCAAGTCCTCCTTATCCGCAATTGCCTGCAGCAGGATATAACGCTGTGCGGAATTCAGGGCCTCGTTTTTAATTTCCTCAGGATAGGTCGCTGCATCCATTCCATAATAAAGCTGCATATACTGCTCCAGGGTCATTCCATACGCGGCAGCCGCGGAGGTAAGACTTGAGGTCAGCATCTCGTTATAACGGTCTAACATCGCCTGCGGAGGATCCTTTATGAACTCACTTTTTTCCACCAACGCGCCGGCAAGAGCATTTTCTACCTGAATCTCATATGCACTCACCTGCTCCTCATACAGCATATCATAAACATACTGCCGGTACTCTTCCACCGTACTGCATTCAATGCCAAGTCCCTGCACGTATTCATCCGTCAGCTCCTGAGGTGTAGAGGCCATTATCGTATTGACCGTCACCGTAAATACTACAGCCTTGCCTGCCAGATCTGTATTCTGATAATCCTCAGGGAACGTCAGATCGAGTTCAACCGTATCTCCGACCTTTGCTCCGATCAGTCCATCCTCGAATCCATCGATAAACTGCCCCGAACCAATAGTAAGATTAGAACCGGATGCGGTTCCTCCTTCAAAAGCAACTCCGTCCAAGGTACCCACGTAGTCGATATTTACCGTATCTCCCTCTATGACACCTCTATCCGGATTCATACTAAGAAGATAGTTGATATAGGAATCCCTTGTCTCGTCCGTAACCTCAGGGCCTGCCTGATTAATCTCCAAACCCTTATATTCACCAAGCTTCACATAATCCTTCGTGTCAATTTCATTCAAATATGCCTTTTGACTGTCATCTGTACTTCCGCAGCCCGTAAACGTAGCTGCCGCCGCCGTCATAACAGCGATACTTACCAATTTTAACAACCTTGCTTTATTTTTCATTCTCAGATTATTCTCCTTTTTCCGCTTGTCCAATGTGCATCACCAGCACTTCACAAAGGACAAGGCAATACCTCAGTTATACCACAAATCTCCCCTTCTTAAAACCCTTTTCCTGCTTTTTTCATAACTATGAACAATAAATCAACACTACAGTAACGGAGAAAGAGGCCTGCTCACCTGTTCCAGGAACCTCACCCGCAAGGAGCGGCTCACATATACGTTCTTCGTAATCTGCTTGCACTTCTTCATATCCTCATCGAAGATCTCCCTCATCCTTATCGCTTGTTCCTCATTATATATGACCGCATTCACCTCGAAATTCAGCGCAAAGCTTCGGATATCCATATTTGCCGTACCATAGCACAGCACCTTATCATCCACCACCATTCCCTTGGCATGGAGAAAACCATCATTATAAGTGTAGCATTTCGCACCCTCCATAACAAGGTCTCCGATATAGGAATAGGTCGCCCAATAGACAAATGGATGGTCCGGCTTACAGGGAATCATTATATTCACCTCGATTCCCGAATGAACGGCTATCATCAAGGCGGAAAAAATCGCCTCGTCGGGTATGAAATAAGGTGTCTGTATATAAATGCTCTTTTTTGCCTTACCGATCAAGCGCAGATAATTGTCTCGTATATTCTGGCATCTGGAGTCAGGACCGCTGGAAACGATCTGCACCTCACAGTTTTGCTTGGATTCCACGAATCCCTGATAGACATATGCTCCTGTCAGGAACAGATTCTCCTTCGCCGTATAGTTCCAGTCCAAAGCAAAACGAATCTGCAGGGCGAACACTGCCGTTCCCGTCACCCTAAGATGGGTGTCGCGCCAATAGCCGAACTTCTTATCCAGCCCGATATATTCCTTACCGATGTTGAATCCGCCTACATATCCTATTTTCCCATCGATGACCACTATTTTTCTATGGTTGCGGTAATTGATACGAAGGTGCAGACGCCTTAAAAAAGCCGGAAAAAATTCAGAGGTCTTTATACCCTGGCTGTTCAGCTTCCTCCAATAACTTTTCCGGACGGAACGGCATCCCATGCCGTCATAGAGAACGCGCACCTCCACGCCCTCCTTCACCTTTTCCACCAGCACGTCCTTGATCCGGTTGAACAGCACATCATTTTTTATAATATAATACTCCACATGGATATACTTCTTCGCTTCCCGCATATCCGCTATGAGCGCTTCAAATTTTTCATTTCCATCCGTAAAAATAGTAATATCGTTATCATTCGTGAGCATAGCACCCGAAGCTTCCAGATTGTACATAACTAAGTCCGAATATTCCGCGATTTCCGGGTCTTTGTGCTCCAGCTCCTTGTTTCGCAGGCTGTATTCCTGCCTGCGGATCGCGTCGTTCAAATGGTCCTCTATCTCCTTAATCCGGAACATCTTCTGCTTATGCATGTCCGTTCCTATGAGCAGATAAAACACGAACCCAAGAATCGGAATGAAATACAAAAGCAGCATCCACGTCCATATGACCTTCGGATCCTTTCTCTGGAAAAATACGATAATAACCGCAAATATCAAATTAATGAAAATCAGATGGCTGAAAATAAATGAAAAGCCCGCCTGAGCACTTTCCCAAATCATAAACTCACCCTTATCTCCTTCCGGCTCGCCCTTACCGCTTATTATATAACATTCTTCCCGTTTCTTCAACGAAATTGCTAAAGCTTCCGCAGTACAATTACGCTTGCTTATTTAAGGAAACAATGCTACAATTAATTTTGCACTAACGTAAAACAGGAGGAAACTTTGTGAGTACTTTATCAATTGTATTATTAGTCATATTAGTCGTTTTAATCATCGCTGTCGTCGTATTATATTTCCTCGGAAAAAGAGCACAGAAGAAGCAGGAGGCTCAGCAGGAACAAATCGATGCGATGAAGCAGACCGTTTCCATGCTCGTCATCGATAAGAAACGGATGAAGATGAAAGATTCAGGGCTTCCTCAAACGGTAATCCAACAGACTCCCCGATTACTGCGGTTTTCCAGGTTTCCTATTGTAAAAGCAAAGGTTGGTCCGCAGATTATGACTCTCGTCTGTGATGAGAAGATTTATGATATGGTTCCTGTAAAGAAAGAAGTAAAGGCGGTTGTTAGCGGTATATATATTACCGATGTGAAGGGACTTCATGGCAAGCAGGCTGCTGCTCCCAAGAAGAAGCAAAGCGCGTTCAGACGCACGGTGGAGAGACTTCAGGAGAAGGCCGGAGCAAAGCCAATAAAATAAGCGAACAAAAGACGGCTTCTGATGTGACCCCAATAAGTTAGACTTTATTAGCGAGACAGCTTCGGCTGCCTCGCTAATTTTATGCAGCCAAGAGATTGAGCCTGTATTGTACAGGGCTCATCCATCCTAGTTTTTCTTTGATTCTT
>JAEWPN010000203.1 GCA_023399455.1 Bacillota bacterium | reverse complement strand
TCAATTTCGAGGTTATAGAAACATATTAATACTATTTTGTCAAATTGAAAAGAGAATATGTATAAAAAAACCATAATTTTTTTGTTAAATATAAAATATCAAACTTTATTGTATCTATTGTGAAAATATGTTATATTAAAAATCGACCAATAAAGTCAATAACTGCGAAAAAAGGACTTGGAAAATACTGTGAATGAGAAATTTTTTGATCTAAAAAAAGAAAAACAAGATAGAATGATAAACGCTGCTTTGAAAATATTCGCGGAGAATGGCTATAGGCATGCCAGTACGGACGATATCGTGGCAGAGGCTGGAATAAGCAAGGGATTGCTGTTTCATTATTTTACGAGCAAGCTGGGACTTTATGAGTTTCTCATAGATTACAGCGTACGCTTTATGTCTTTGGAACTTTCAACCCGCGTAGGTAAGAAAGAAGAGGACTTTTTTCTCCTGTTGAAGCAGATAGAAGCGGCTAAATTCCAAGTGCTCAAGAATTATCCTTATATGCAGAAGTTTATAGATCGTACCGGATGGGAGGACGTGAAGGAGGCGCTGTTAGCTGCCGAAGAGAAGAAGAACGTCCTTAAGGAGGCGAGGGAGGCTATTATGAATAGGGCAGACCTATCTCCCTTTAAGCATGGCGCGGACCCGGCAAAGCTTTCATGTATGATCGAATATACGATTCAGGGTATAATGAACAGGAGCTTTTTTGAGGGGGCCTTCCATCCCGATATGTTAAACGAGGAGATCAACGGCTATCTGGACATGATAAAGCAATTAGCCTGCAAGTAGGTGAGGAACCCTGCTGGAATTACTTGTTACTTGTTCATTTTATAGGGTGGGTCGGCCGGATAGCCCCCCTTTAATTTCTGCATTCCCCTTTGGACAGCATCTTTGGAAGCCTTCCAATCCGCATCCTTATTCCTGTAATCGAATTTTTCTACGAGCCAAGCTACGTCATCAGCCATGCGCTTCATGTTTCTCTCCATGAGAGAGAACATCGCAGGGTAGAATGACGTTTTTTCTTTATTGCTGAGCTTGCTTTCAGCAGCCTCGCACAAATCTCCGAAATGGTGAAGGCAAAAACCTTTGCTGTGTTCTATTTTTTCGCGAAAAGCACTGTCTTTCTGATATAGAATGAAGAAGGTATCCATGTATCTGTCATAGGTTTCGTTAAACTGCTTGCAGATATAGCAGGAATTCTCTTTTTCCGCCGCCCAGATGCCGATGGAATTCTGACGGCCCTCGCCTTTCCCCCGCTTGTTTAAGAGAGAGGATTTTTTGGGTGAGAAGGCTTTGAACTGCTCCGACATCTCCTGATTCATGCGAACGTAGTGAGTCTTCAGGATCCAGCCGTTTCCGAGAGTGTTTCCATATTCGAACATTTTCTTGAAATGATTTCGGCAAAAGCCTTCCTTGTCCGTCATGCCGCGCACGTCACTTTCCATATAGGAAGAGCCGGAGCCCAGTACGAAATCCAATAAATCCTGTTCAACATTTCTTTCGATAATGCAAAAGGGGCATTCGTCATTTGCGTTTACCGCATCGTTTAGGGGGATCGTATATAGTTTTTCTTTCATATGTTACAGCCTCCAGCTATATTTTCAGACCTAAGATGTCTGCTTTTTATAATAAATGGAATTGTATATAAATTATATTTTGATTATATATTTTCAATTATACATGAAAAATTCGTTCTTTGTCGACTATATTTGGAACATATGGTATAATATTTATAAAATGTGTAGCGGAGAAGGGGCAGGTATGAGTAAATTTTTAGTGGCGGGAATTGTACAGAAAGAGACGATCATTAAGGTGGATAAGATTCCGATCGAATACTGTGGAGTGACGAATAAACCTGGTACCATCTTTATAAACGCCGGAGGGGATGCTTATAATGAATCCCTAGCGTTAAAGTGGCTGGGAAACTCAGTGGATTTCATGTCCATGGTGGGCGTCGATGAAAGCATGGAGCTGATTAACCCCAAGGGAAGCGAAGTAACACTGGTAACCGATTATATATTACCCCTGCTTCAGAATACACCTACTGCAGCAGTATTTTATGATGAAGAGAGGAAACAGCAGATTTTTGAGGATATTAAGGATTTGAGGGAGACTTCTTATGATTTGCATTTATTCGAGGAGCGCGCAGCGAGAGCGGAGATGCTCGTATTGTCCAACGCTAATTTCTGTCGGCCTCTTATTGGAATCGGTAAGGAACTTCGCAAGCCTATCGCAGTAAATATCAGAGAATATCAGGAAAGCAAGATCTGCTATAACGAGGATTATTTGAAGGCTGCCGACATTCTGTATGTCAGCGACGATCATCTGATTGAAGAACCCTATGAATTCGTGAAGTCTCTTGCGGCAAAATATCGGCCGGAAATCATTATCTTAGGTCAGGGAGCGGAAGGCCTCATATTATATGATAAGAACAAAAACATCATCGCTCATTATAATACGGTGAGGACCCACGGACTGGTGAATACGGTTGGTGCCGGTAATGCGCTGTTTTCCTGCTTCCTTCATTTTTATAATAAGACACAGGATTCAGTGTTCGCGGTGAAGAACGCGCTCCTTTTTGCTTCCTATAAAATAGGTTTTATGGGAACCTCTAATGGATTCTTGACAGAGGAGCAAATTGTACAATGGCGCAATTTGATCTGGAGGGACGGAAGATAGGAATAAGGCAGAAGTGAGGGAATAGGAAAATGAAGGCTGTAGATATGCACTGCGACACGATTTCCGAATTATATAAAAGGATAAAAGAAGGTCAGGACGAGAGCCTGCGCAGAAACAACTGCCACATCGATTTGACGAAGCTGAATAAGGGTGATGCCCTTTTGCAGAATTTCGCCATCTTCATCCATAAGGAGAGGGCTGAGAATCCTTTGGAAGAATTCCTGCGGATGGCGGACCTGTATTATAATGAATTGGGAAAAAACAGGGACATGATTGCTCCTGTTTTTTGTTGGAAGGATATTGAGAAAAATATTGCAGAAGGCAAAATATCAGCGCTGCTCACGGTAGAAGAGGGCGCTGTCTGTAAAGGAAACCTCGCCTATCTTAGAGATATGTACAGACTTGGTGTGCGCATGATGACTCTGACGTGGAATTATCCTAATGAAATAGGCCATCCCAATGTGCGTGCGGGGAACTATGAAGGCCGTCAGATAGAGGGTGAGAGTGTTCCCTTCTATAAGATTGCGGATACGGAGAACGGACTGACTGAGCAGGGGGTAGAAATCGTGACGGAGATGGAACGTATCGGAATGATCATCGATGTATCTCATCTGTCCGACAAGGGCTTTTACGATGTGCTTGAGACTACGAAAAAGCCTTTTGTGGCCAGTCACTCCAATGCCAGAGCAGTTTGTCCATGGGTAAGGAATCTAACGGATGAAATGATACGTAAGATAGCATTGCGCGGCGGAGTGATAGGGCTTAATTTCTGCCCCGATTTTTTGACAGAGGTGTCAAAAGGGGAAAAGAATACAGGTACAATTGCTTCAATTGTAGAGCATGCGAAATATATCACTAATGTCGGAGGCATTGACTGCCTCGGTCTTGGAAGCGACTTTGACGGGATAGAAGGGCATGAAGAGCTGCCCGACTATTCGCATCTTCAGGAACTCTCGGAAGCCCTTTGCATGGCGGGATTTTCTAATGACCAGGTAGAGAAGATCTTCTATAAAAATGTTCTGCGGCTTTACAAAGAGTTATTGTGAGCGGTAAAGCAATCGAACAACAAAATACAAATATTAACATACTTAGCAATGTGCCCGTTCTCCTTGGCGATATATAATCTAAGCATAGAAGGTTACGGATATATCCTCTGACTCTGCTTGGAGGTATACCGATTAGATTAGGAGGATGAAGTGGATGCAGTACGGACATTTTGACAACGAGAAGCGGGAATATGTAATCGACAGAGTGGATATACCCACATCGTGGACCAATTACCTCGGCGTACAGGATATGTGCGTGGTGGTGAACCACACGGCCGGAGGCTATATGTTCTATAAGACTCCGGAGTACCATCGAGTAACGAGATTTCGCGGAAACAGCATACCCATGGACAGACCGGGTCACTACGTATACATAAGGGATAATGACAGTGAGGACTACTGGAGCATATCATGGCAGCCGGTAGGAAAATCACTGGAGGAAGCGAAGTACACATGCCGCCATGGTATGTCTTATTCGATTTACGAATGCGGCTACAGCAAAATAAAAGCGACACAGACCCTGGTCGTGCCGCTTAATGATTCGGTGGAGCTATGGGATGTAACAATTAAGAATGAGGACGATAGACCGAGAGATTTAAGTCTGTTTTCTTATTGCGAATTCTCCTTTCACCATGTAATGATCGATAACCAGAACTTCCAGATGAGCATGTACTGCGCCGGCTCCTCCTATGAGGACGGCATCATCGAACATGATTTATTCTATGAAGAATTCGGGTATCAATATTTTGCGTCCAATTTCGAGCCGGACGGTTATGATTGCTTAAGAGACAAGTTTCTGGGGCTTTACCATACGGAGGACAATCCGGCGGCAGTGGAGAGAGGTAAGTGCAGCGGCTCTCATGAGCTTGGCAATAATCACTGCGGCTCCTTACAGAAGAACATCGTATTGCAGCCGGGAGAAGAAGTCAGAGTGGTATTCATGCTGGGGGAAGGCAGAAGGGATGAAGGAAAGAAAGCGAAGGCAAAGTACAGCGACTTTTCCGCAGTCGATAAGGTATATGAGGATTTAAGGAAATACTGGAACAATAAATTTGAGAAGCTTCAGATCAATACTCCGAATGAAGGCATGAATACGCTGATCAACACATGGACCTTATACCAAGCAGAAATCAACGTAATGTTTTCCCGGTTCGCATCTTTTATCGAAGTGGGAGGACGAGTGGGATTGGGATACCGCGATACGGCGCAGGATGCCATGACGATTCCCCACTCCAATCCGGAAAAATGCAGACAGCGTATCGTAGAACTGCTGCGCGGTCTCGTATCGAAGGGATACGGACTGCACTTGTTCCAGCCGGAATGGTTTGAACCGGATCATGAAGAAAAGCCGTTCAATTCGCCTACGGTCATTCCTTCTCCGGATAAGGATAATATCATACACGGCTTAAAGGACGCCTGCTCCGACGACGCGCTATGGCTGGTATCCTCTATTGTGGAATTTATAAAGGAAACGGGAGACAAGGCCTTTGCAGATGAAGTGATTACCTATGCGGACGGCGGCGAAGGCACTGTTTATGAGCATATGATGCGGATTCTGGACTTTTCGGCCGAGCAGGTAGGAGCTACGGGAATCTGTAAGGGACTTCGTGCGGACTGGAACGACTGCCTGAATCTCGGCGGCGGTGAAAGCGCCATGGTATCCTTCCTCCATTACTGGGCTATCGAGAACTTCCTGGAGCTGGCAAGATATTTGGGCAGAGAAAAGGAAGTTGTAAAATATACCGAAATGTCAGAAACGGTTAAAAAGGTATGTAATGATGAGCTGTGGGACGGAGAATGGTTTATACGCGGTATTACTAAGAACGGCAAAAAAATTGGCACTCATTCCGATAAAGAAGGAAAAGTTCATCTCGAGTCCAACTCATGGGCGGTTCTTTCGGGAGCGGCTGATCATGAGAAGGGAATCCGCGCCATGGACAGCGTAGACGAATATCTTTATACGCCTTGGGGAATCATGCTGAACGCTCCTTCCTATACAGTGCCGGATGAGGACATCGGTTTTGTAACGAGAGTATACCCTGGCGTTAAGGAAAACGGCGCAGTATTCTCCCATCCCAATCCCTGGGCATGGGCGGCGGAATGCAAGCTTGGACGAGGCGATCGTGCCATGAAGTTCTATAATGCATTATGCCCTTATTACCAGAACGATAAAATAGATATAAGGGAGGCAGAGCCCTATTCCTATTGCCAGTTTATTATGGGACGGGACCATACTGCCCACGGACGCGCGAGACATCCGTTCATGACAGGCACGGGCGGCTGGGCCTATTTCTCGGCAACCAGATACATACTGGGCATAAGGCCGCAGTTCGAGTATTTGGAAATCGACCCTTGTATTCCTGCTGAGTGGAAGGAATTCTCTATGCTAAGGCAGTGGAGGGGCGTGGATTATCATATCGAGGTGGTAAACCCTGATGGTGTCATGAAAGGGGTAAAGGAGCTTTACCTGGACGGTGAGAAAGTAGAGTGCATTCCGCTCGTGGATAAAGGAACGGCCCATCGGGTAAAAGTGGTGATGGGGTAACAAAAGAAGGGAGAGACGAAATGATTAAATTCGGAACGGGCGGCTGGAGAGCTGTTATTGGGGATGAATTTACAAAAGCGAATATTCAGCTTCTGGCAAAAGCGCTTAGTGATAAGATGAAGGCAGAAAATGCGGCGGAGGAGGGAATTGTCATCGGATATGACAGAAGATTTCTGGCAAAGGAAGCGATGCAGTGGGCTGGCCGTGTATTTGCCGCGGAGGGCATTACCGCTTATCTGATCAACAAATCTTCGCCGACGCCGCTTATCATGTTTTATGTGATGAAGCATGAGTTCCCTTATGGAATGATGGTTACCGCCAGTCACAATCCGGCCGTTTATAACGGAATAAAGGTGTTTACGGCGGGAGGCAGAGATGCTAACGAGGAACAGACTAAGGAAATAGAAGAATATATAGACAGGCTTTCACCGGAAGATGTGAAGGAAATGGAATATGACGAGGCTGTGGCGGCAGGCTTGATTCGAGAGATTTATCCGTTGAACGAATATCTGGATGATATCATCGCGGCAGTAAATATGGAGGCGATCAGAGGCTGTGGTCTGAAGGTAGTGCTGGACCCGTTATACGGCGTAAGCGAGACCTCTCTTTCTACCATACTCCTTACTGCAAGATGTGAGGTTATCACGATACACGATAGGCACGATACACTGTTTGGCGGAAAGCTCCCCTCGCCTTCTGTTGCGACGCTGCGCCCTTTGCAGAACGCAGTTATCGATAATAGGGCGGATATCGGAATCGCTACCGACGGTGATGCCGACCGCATTGGCGTTATCGACGATACGGGCCGTTTCCTCCACCCTAATGACATTCTTGTACTGCTTTATTATTATCTCGTAAGATATAAGGGCTGGGAAGGACCGGTAGTAAGAAACATCGCGACTACCCATATGTTAGATAAGGTGGCTGAGAAATTCGGGCAGAAGTGCTACGAGGTTCCCGTAGGTTTCAAGCATATTTCCTCTAAGATGTATGCCACAGGCGCCATCATCGGAGGAGAATCCTCCGGCGGTCTGACGGTGCGCGGCCATATCAACGGCAAAGATGGCATCTACGCGGCGGCGCTTTTAGCAGAGATGATTGCGGTCACAGGAAAGAAATTGTCCGATATTTATAAAGAAATCGAAGAGGAATGCGGCAGCATTTTCATGGAAGAGCGGGATTATAAATTTACGCAGGAGAAGAAGGAACAGATGCACAAGCTTCTCATGGAGGATAAGCAGCTTCCCAAATTGCCTTTCGAGGTGGAAAAGGTGTCCTATCTGGACGGAAGCAAGGTGTATTTCAAGAATGGCGGCTGGGTAGTGGGAAGGTTCTCAGGAACGGAACCGCTGATTAGAGTGTTCTGTGAGATGCCCAATTTAGAGGACGCTAAGAAGATATGTGATATTTATGAGGATTTCCTTGGATTGAAATAAAAGGTCTGCTCAGAAATTAAGAAGGGATTGCTCGAAAGAGCAGTCTTTTCTTGCTCTATGAAAAATGGCATGTTACTGTAAAGGAGTAGGCGGAATTTGCACGGGTAATATAGCTGGAATAAGGAGTGCGGGATGGGCGTTTCATCGGGTAAGAATATAAATAAAAAAGCGGAAAAGAAAGCAGAAAAGAATGCACGGCGGGAGCAGAAGAATACACCGCTTAAATGGAGCATGATCATGATCCTTATTTTGTGCTGGATACTGCCGCTTTCTATCATAGCGTATGCAATGCTGTATGTAACGACGAGCAAGATCAATAAGCAGATTGAGAGGACGATCGTCACTTCCGCGGATAATGCGATAAAAATAAGCGAGATGCAGATGAACGCTGCGATTACCGCGTCGAAGAACGCTTCTTATCTGCCTACGATAAAGGAAAGCTGGCGGCAGTATATGACGGATGGGAATAAGACGGCGCTTTACGGAGAGGTAATACGATTTTTGGAGCAGCATTACCGATATGATGAGCACTTTCTATTCACTACCTTGATGTTCACAGAGCAGCCCTACGAGCCCTATTTTACATCATTTTCAGGAAGTGCCAACAACGTCGCCTACCGGACGAATCTGTATTTTATGGAAAAGGTGCATCCGTTAGTCATGGAGATATATCCTGATCTGGATACGGATGTGAAGCTGCTCAATGTGGAAGGACATATTTATATGATCCGCAATATGATGGATTCGTCTTACCATCCTTTCGCGGTGCTTGTCATGGAGCTGGATAAAGACAATATTTTCGGGAGTCTGGAAAGTGCATGGGGTTATACCGGCAGTCAGGTCTATGTGGACGGAGAATTGCTGGTGGAAGATGAAAACAACGAAATAGAAGCGGATACTGAGAATTTTCAGACAAACAGCAGAACGTCGCGGTTGATTCAGGAGGATGGAGAATATAATGTTTATACGGTGAGAAAGCCGGACATACATTATATGGGATATGTTATATCGCTGAACAAGCAGCTCATCATCGATGAGACGGCAGCAATCAAATATGTCTGCGCGTTCTTTGTTATTTTCATGATACCGCTGACGGCCATCGTATTCATCTTCTTCCATAGGAAAGTAACGAGGCCCATAGAGGGCATGATTAAGGCCTCCCATATCATAGAAGAAGGGGAATTCGGTTATCAGATAGAGAGGGCAGGGAACAGTAAGGAGTTTAAATATCTGACAGAAGCGTTCAACAGTATGTCAGAGAAGCTGAAGCATCAGTTCGAAACCATATATTCGGAGGAGCTGGCTCTTAAGGATGCCAGGATAATGGCGCTGCAGTCGCAGATTAATCCTCATTTTCTCAATAACACTCTGGAGATCATCAACTGGGAAGCGAGAATTAACGAAGACTATAAGGTAAGCCAGATGATAGAGAATCTGTCCATCATGCTGGAGGCTACTATGGACAGAAGACACAGACGATTTGTCACCTTGGTGGAGGAGCTGTCCTATGTGGATGCCTACCTGTTTATCATTTCTAAACGCCTCGGAGAGCGTATGCACGTTGAGAAGAATACGGACGATACGCTGTTTAACGTGAGAGTTCCGAGGCTGATCATACAGCCTATCATCGAGAACGCGGTGGAGCATGGAATCATCGGTCAGCCAAACGCGAAGGTGACCTTAAATGTATTTGCGGATGGAGATAAGCTGGTAATAGAGGTGCGCAATACCGGTATGATGTCAAAGGAAGATGAAGAGAAGATAGAACTGCTTTTAGGAGATGAGCAGGAGATGGACGAACTCAGCTCCACGAGCCTGGGGATAAAGAATGTGAACAGGAGAATCCGGATCATATACGGAGAGGAGTGCGGACTTACTGTAAAAAACGACGAAAATAACGAAACAGTGAGCAGAATTACTGTCAAATTGGATATGACAACAATAAAAGACAATAAATAGCAATTCTGGCAATTTTACTATTTCTCAAGTTTTAATAGAATAAATAGTGTAGGGAAACTGAAATTTGCTATGAATAAATCAAAAAAATCATCGCATATCCATATATATATGGGGGGTTTCAGATATGAGAAAGGTATTAGCAGCGCTAATAGCAGGAGCAGGTATTTTGGGGGTGACGGCCTGCGGTACGGGTTCGGCAAAGACAGCACAGGCGCCTGCCGTAGAGCTTCCGGTTACCCTTAATGTGGTTACCACGTTTGCAGGTGAGGATACCAATGCGGCGAACTATCAGGAAGCGATTGCCAAATGGCAGGAGGAAACCGGAAACTCTATCAACGATGCTTCCGGAACTGTAACAGAGACTTTGAAAGCCAGAATAATATCGGATTTTGAAATGGGCTCTGAACCGGATGTGCTGTTCTATTTTAATGGTATGGATGCCAATCCCTTCGTAGAAGGAGGAAAGGTAATTTCTATCGATGAAATCCGGGAAACATATCCCGATTATGCGTCCAATATGAAAGATGGCATGATGGGGGCGTCGCCGGTGGACGGCAGGAATTACTCTGTACCGATGAACGGCTATTGGGAAGGCTTATTTGTTAATAAAGCGGTATGCCAGGCGGCCGGGGTCAAAGTGCCTGCCGGAGATACCACATGGGAGGAATTCATGACGATATGTCAGACCATCAAGGATGCAGGATATACTCCGATTGCAGCTTCTTTTGCGGAGGTTCCCCATTACTGGTTTGAATTCTGTATTTATAATTATTTGGACACGGCATCGCATAACATACTCCCGAAGAGTATTGATGACGAGCAGGGGACGGCATGGGTTAACGGTATCATGGATATGAAGAACCTATATGACAGAGGATTTCTGCCTGCTAATACATTGTCTGCTACCGACGGGGAAACTTTTCAGCTATTTGTGGACGGAAAGGCGGCATTTTTGATCGACGGCTCATGGAAGGTGGGAGGAATCGAGGAAGCGACGGATGATATCGACAATTTTACGGTTACATATGTACCTGCTAAGGATAAGCGCAAGTCTACGGACATTGTCGGAGGATTGTCCTCCGGTTGGTATATTACGAAGAAAGCATGGAACGACCCGGAGAAACAGAAGGCATGTGTGGATTTTATTACTTATATGACCAGCGATGAAATGGTAACCAGATTCGCATCGGTGGCTGCCACCGCTTTGAAGGAAGGTACGCAGGTGGATAAGAGCAGGCTGTCTTCTCTTGCAGTAGCCGGATTGGAAATGGTGGAAGGCGCTACCGGTATGGCTTCGGCGCTTCAGGACCAGCTTACACAGGAACAGCGGGCTCCGGTATTCAACGCTATGGCGGACATTCTGACGGGCAAGGAGGAAGTGACCGATGCTGTGGCCCAGCTCATCGATTTGGTGGCGGCGGCGCAGAGGGAGGAATTGCTTTTCAGATAACACTTTTTCGTTTTTATGGGTGCTTTTCTTGCCGTATTTTTTGTGATAGAATCCATATATGATTATGGAGGTATCGCATATGTATAAAGTAGTGATTATTGATGATGAACCCATTATTGTAAGGGGTCTTAAGAAAGCGGTAAAGTGGGAGAGTCTTAACTGTCTGGTAGTAGGAACTGCGGGGGACGGTGCGGAAGGCTTGGAAGTAATCAGAAGAGAAAAGCCGGATATACTCATATCCGATATTTCCATGCCTAAAATGGATGGGCTTAGCATGATAGCTGCCTTGAAATCGGAGTTTCCCGATATGGAGGTTACAATTCTTACGGGCTTTCGTGATTTCGATTACGCACAGGAGGCGATTCGGCTGGGGGTATGCCGTTTTTTGCTGAAGCCTTCCAAAATGGAAGAACTGGATGAAGCCCTTTCCACTATGCTGAGTAACCTGAAGAACAATCCTTCGGTAGCGAACCGCCTGCCGGAAGGCCAGGATGAGACAGCGGATGAAAATGAAGAGGTGTTAGACAGTGCGGCCAGCAGCTTTATTGTCAGAAACGCCCTCGCATACATAGAGAAGAATTATAAAGAGAGGCTCAAGCTGGCGGACGTTGCGGACAATGTATACGTGAGCCAGTGGCATTTGAGCAAGCTGCTAAATAAATATACCGGACAGAATTTTTCCGAGATACTGAACAATGTCCGGATGGAGCAGGCGAAGAGGCTGCTTACCAATCCATCTTTGCGGATTGGGGATATTGCGGAAGAGGTGGGCTTTTTAGATATGGCTCATTTTTCCAGAGTGTTTAAAAAGCAGGTGGGGATATCTGCAAATGAATACCGCAATACGGTATTGTGTGAAGGCAAGGATTCATAAAAATTCCTGACGCGAAGGATTTCCCCCAAGCCGTAAGACTACTACCAGGAGGAAGCAAAATGCGTAAAATTTCTACATCGATTATTGTTTCTATCATCGCTTGTGTTCTTGTAGCGTCCATCGCGGTGGGGGCTATCAGCACAAATGTAGCGGTGAAGGAGATCAATACGGAAGCAAGAGAAAAGCTGAATGCGATGTCTCTGCAATATGCGGGCGACATCAATATGAAGTATCAGAATCTGGAAAGCCTTGCGGAGAGCATCTCTTCGTATATCGTGGGTACCTACGAGCCGATAAGGCTCAGCGATAAGGCGTATAACAAAGCATACATGAAGAAGCTGGGCGGATATCTGGAGCGCATTACCCAGCTTCATCCCGAGGTTGCGAGCATGTATGCCTACAGCGACCCGGAGGTACAGCTAGGGGTTACCGGAACATGGTATAGCCAGGGAAAACTGGTGGAAACAGATGCCGTTTCGGAGTATGAGAATTATTTACAACGCGCTGCGAACTGGGAATGGTATTATCAGACGAAGGAAGCGGGAGAAGCGATTTGGCTGGATCCTTATGAGAAAGAGATTTTCGACAAGTCCTGTGTGAGCCGCTGCGAGCCGGTATATGTAGAGAATAAGCTGGTAGGCATCGTTGGTGTGGATGTGGATTTTAATGAAATATCAGATATGATACGCGGGATTTCCGTATATGATACGGGAAGGGCGTTTTTGCTCAATACGAAGCAGCAATTTCTTGTGGATGAAAGCTATACGATAGCGGATACGCTGGAAAGCGTAGGCTATACCGGGCTGACGGAGGCTCTTAAAGAGAGCAGCACCGGGGTAGTGGAGATGGATCTGGGCGGCACCAAGTCGTTAGTGAGCTTCGTAAAGCTGAATAACGGATATACGCTGGTTCTCCTGGCGCCGGTTTCGGAAGTGGAAAGCGGGATTGCCTCTATGCAAAGAAGTGCAGTCTTTGTCGTACTGTTCGTGAGCCTGTTCATATGTATCTTTGCTTTTATGATAGGAAGCAGAATATCCAACCCTCTTAAGAAGATGGTGGTGGACCTGAAGAAGATGCAGGAAAGCGATTTTACCGGCAATGAATATGTGAAATACTTGAATAAGAAAAATGAGATCGGCAAGATTGCCATCACCATAAACAAGGTGCAAAGATCCATGGGACACGTTATTGAAACGATGTCCGGGGAGGGAAAAGGGATTAGAGAAGCGTCGAGCAATCTGGGCAGCATTATCGACGATTATAATAATATGGTCACAAATATTTCCTCCGTAGCGCAGGAATTGGCAGCAGGTATGGAGGAAACCTCTAACATGGCGGACCATCTTGGAGAGACCTCCAAGCGCATGGAGGAATATGTTGCTGTCATGGGCAGGAAAAATGAAGAAGGTATTGAAAATATAGCGGCGATTTACGATAGAGCCAAGAGGCTGAACAAAGAGTCGAAAAATGCAGAAAAAGAAAATGAGATTCTAATCGATACGACCAAGAAACGCTTAGGAGAGGCAATCACGGATTCAGGTCAGGTAGAGCAGATCAACGAGCTGACCAAGGCTATTCTCAGTATCTCCGATTCCACCAATCTCCTCGCCCTCAACGCATCCATCGAGGCGGCCAGAGCGGGGCAGGCAGGAAAGGGTTTCTCGGTAGTTGCCGAGGAAATCAGGAAGTTGGCAGAGAACTCCAAGAATACTGCTGGAGAGATACAGCGTATTACCCAAATGGTAACGGAGAGCGTAAAGCATTTGTGTGACTGTGCTACGCAGGTCCTCTCCTATATGGATACTAACGTTAGAAAGACATATCAGCATCAGGTGGAAATCAGCCAGCAGTACCATGAGGATGCGGAAAATATTGATAGCATTTTAAAACAGTTCTCTGAAGTGGCAAGTAAAATAAGCAGAGAGAACGACATTATTATGGAGGTTATCAATAGCTTACAGAGGGCCACCTCGGATGGGGCTGCCGGTACGGAGGAAGTGGCTCACAGCGCAGAGAGAATGCTCCACGGTACACAAGGTCTGCAGGAAGCGGGTGTGAAGCTTCAGGAAATAGTACATGAGATGGAAGAGACTATTGCAGCCTTCCATGTGCCGAGCATCGAAGCGTAATATTGCTTGTGAAGATACAAACCGGACATCCTAAATAATAAGAAATACATAATTAAATAGTAGGAAACAGGTAAGAGGGTGGTGTCACCCTCTTACTTGTTTTTTGGGGCAGGGGAACGTATAATGAAGTGTAACGGTGCAAAATGTTTATATTTGGCGGTGGGTGAACGTAGGGTGAATTTTATGTACAAGCTGGAAGGTTATGGGTCTTATAATGATCACAAAAGGCAGGAGATAATAAGAGATGAGCGATTTGACGGTACTTCCCGAGGTAAACAGGGATGAAGAGGGAATTCTTGCAGGCATTGAATGTTTTGCGCTGGATATGGATGGAACGGTCTATTTAGGAGAACGCTGGATAGATGGGGCGAAGGAATTTTTGAGGGAAATTGAGGATTCGGGAAGGAGCTATGTGTTTCTGACTAATAATTCCTCCAAGAATTCTCAGGTATACGTGGAAAAATTGAGCCGCATGGGTCTTGTGGTAAGCAAAGACAAAATAGTGACATCGGGGCAGGCGACCATATATTACCTTAAGAAGAGCTTTCCGGGGAAGCGGGTGTTCTTGTTAGGGAACGATATGCTCACCGCGGAATTTAAGGAGGAGGGAATCGTGCTTGTGGATGAGAACCCCGAGGTGGTAGTAACCGCCTTCGATACTACCCTCACCTATGAGAAATTGTGCAAGGTATGTGATTTTGTGCGGGAGGGACTTCCTTACATCGCTACCCATCCGGACTACAACTGTCCTACGGAAACGGGATTTATTCCGGATGTGGGTGCGGTTCATGCGTTTATTCATGCCTCCGCGCTGCGCTATCCTGACCGCATTATCGGCAAGCCGAACGCAGATATGATGGACTATCTGATAGAGCGGACCGGAGCCGACAGAGGAAAGACTGCCATGGTAGGGGACAGGCTCTATACGGATATCGCCGCGGGAAGAAACAACGGCTTATGGAGCATTCTCGTCCTCAGCGGTGAAGCTACCATGAAGGACGCGGAGGAATCGGAAGTAAAGCCTCATCTCATTTTCGACTCAATAAAGGAGATCATGCGGTATTTGTAGTCAGTGCCAAATTGCGTTACCGAGAACGGAGTGGACAGTAACAACAGGAGAGGAGTGTGGCGGATGGGATTACGTTTTTATTTCGGTGCTTCGGGCGGAGGAAAGAGTACGAAGCTGCATGAGGAAATAGTGAGGCGCGGGATGGAGGAGCCCGACACTAATTTCCTCATTATTGTGCCGGATCAGTTTACCATGCAGACGCAGATGGACCTGGTAAAAGCTCATCCGAAGAAAGGAATCATGAATATCGATGTCCTTAGCTTCGGAAGGCTTTCCCACAGGATATTAGAGGAGGTAGGGGCGGACAGGCGCGCGGTGTTAGACGACACCGGAAAGAGTCTCGTCCTTAGAAAGGTAGCGGAGAATATACAAGAGGAAATGCCGGTCATCGGAAGCAATCTTCGTAAAATAGGGTATATTCACGAGGTAAAGTCCGTAATCTCGGAGTTCATGCAGTACGGAATCGGAGAAAAGGAACTTGGCGAGCTTGCGGCCTACGCTGAAAAACGGGGGGCGCTCTATCATAAGCTGAAGGATTTGGAGCTGCTTTATAAAAACTTTCTCGAATATATACAAGATAAATACATCACCACAGAGGAAACTCTGGATCTGCTTTGTGGGCTGCTGCCAAAATCCAGGATGATAAAGGGGAGCGTGATAGCTTTCGACGGCTTTACGGGATTTACACCGATTCAGAACAGACTGATCCAGCGTTTGATGATGCTGGCGGGGGAGGTAATCGTTACGGTGGTGCTGGATGCCGGTCTGGATCCTTATAAACTGGACGGAGAGCAGAAGCTCTTTTACTTGAGCAAAAAGACCACGGCGGACTTAAGGAAGCTTGCGGCTGAGGCGGGCGTACCCTTTGGAAAGGACGTGTTTTTAAAGGAAGAGAGGCTGCCCAGATTTCAGAACAACGAAGAAATGCAGCATTTGGAGAAATATTTGTTCCGGTATCCTGCTAAGGTATATGGGAAGGATAATGAAGCGCTGCATCTTTTCGAGACCTCTTCGCCGGGAGAAGAAATGAGGCAGGTATGTATAGAGATAAAACGGCTTATTAGAGAGAAGCATTATTGCTATCGGGATTTCGCTATCGTGACGGGAAATATGGAGACTTATGCGGGACATGCCCAGACGGAGGCGGCGAAATTCGAAATTCCTGTATTTATCGATCAAACGAAGGGAATTCTTCTGAATCCCTTTATCGAATATATCAGAAGCGCACTCAGGATCGTTATGGAGAACTTTTCCTATCAATCCGTATTTCATTACCTGCGCAGCGGTCTTGCCGACTTTACGAGGGAGGAAACGGATCTGCTGGAAAACTATGTGATTGCCCGGGGAATCAAGGGCAAAAAAAGGTGGACTGACATTTTCACGGGGAAGGACGATGAAGGGGGAGCAGAGGAGCTTGCCAGACTAAACGGCATACGGGAGAGGTTCGTGGAGCAGTTGACTCCTCTTACCCTGAAAGCGGGCACTGCCGGGGAAAAAATAAGGGCGTTGTACGGGTTTATAACGGAGAACAAGGTTCAGGAAAAGCTGGCGGCATATGAAAAAATGTTCGAGCGGAGAAATGATGCTGCCAGAGCCAAGGAGTACGGCCAAATTTACCGTTTGGTCATAGATCTGCTGGATCAGATAGAAAGCCTTCTTTCGGATGAAAAAATGAACATGAAGGAGTTTGCCGATATTTTGGACGCAGGTTTTGGAGAAATAGAAGTAGGTATGATTCCTCAAAATGTGGACCGGGTGGTGGTAGGCGATATCGAGAGAACCCGCCTAAAGGAAATAAAGGTGCTCTTTTTCATAGGAGTAAACGATGGAAACATACCGAAAAATGCGGGAATGGGCGGAATCATATCCGACATCGACAGAGAATTCCTTCAGGAATCGCCTTATGCGCTGGCACCTACGCCAAGGCAGCAGATGTACATACAAAGGCTGTATCTATACATGAATATGACAAAGCCTTCGGAGCATTTATATCTTTCCTACTGCAAGGTGGGAGGAGAAGGAAAGAGCCTGCGCCCCTCATATCTGATCGACACGATAAGCAAGCTGTTTCCCCGATTAAAGGCGCAGAAGCCGGAGCTTAAGCATCCTGAGGAGAAGCTGGAGACGAAGCGGGCGGGGCTGGACTATCTGACGGCCATGTTAAGGGAATATGCGGCGGGAAGGCTTGGAGAGGAAGACAGAAGACGATTCTTTACGGTTTACCGCGCTTACCTGGGGGATGAAGCATATAAAAGCCGTACCGGCGAGCTCATTGAAGCTGCGTTTACTTATTACCGGGAGAAAGGGCTTGGCAGAGAAATTGCCGGGGCCTTATACGGGAATCTCTTGGTCAGCAGCGTGAGCCGTCTGGAAACCTATTCGGCCTGTGCCTATGCCCACTTCCTGAAATACGGCCTTTCCTTAGAGGAACGGGAAGAATACAGCTTCGAAGCGACGGATATGGGAAATGTGTTCCACGGAGTACTGGAGCTGTTTGCCGGAAAGCTGCAGGAGCGGGGCTATACATGGTTCGACTTCGGCGAGAAGGAAGCGGAGGAAATGCTGGCTCAGGCTATGGAGGGCTATGCGGCTGCCTATGGGAATACGATTTTATACAGCACTGCGAGGAACGAATATGCCATAGACAGAATGTACCGCATTTTAAAGCGTACGGTGCTCACCTTGCAGCACCAGTTGAAAAAGGGCAGTTTTATCCCCGAGAACTTCGAGTTGTCCTTTCAAATGGCGGATGATCTGGATGCAGTGAATATCGCTCTTTCGGGGGAAGAGAGGATGAAGCTGAGGGGGCGGATCGACCGCATAGATACCTATGAGGATGAAGAGCACGTGTATGTAAAGGTAATAGACTATAAATCGGGGAACAGGAAGTTTAATCTGGCCGCGCTTTACTATGGACTGCAGCTTCAGCTTGTTGTGTACATGAATGCTGCGGTTGAACTGGAAAGGAAGAAGAACCCGAATAAAGAAGTGGTTCCGGCGGCTCTTCTATATTATCATGTGTCCGATCCGATGGTAAAGGCTGAGGTCGAGGTAACGCCGGAGGAAATCAATGAGAAACTTTTGAAAGAACTTAGAATGACCGGTGTAGTCACCGAAAATGACAAGGTCATCAGTTTGCTTGACGGGGAATTCTCGGATAAGTCCGACGTTGTACCTATAGAACGGAAAAAAGACGGAAGTTACAGTGCGAAATCGAGTGTCATAACCGGAGACGATATGGGAGAAATATCGAGTTATGTAAATCACAAAATCAAACAAATTGGTATGGATATTATGCGGGGAAACATAGAAATCAATCCTTATGAGCAAAGCGGGGGAACCTCCTGTGATTACTGTGAATATAAAAGCGTCTGTGGATTCGATGAAGGAATAAGCGGATACGGATACAGGAAGCTTGAGAATCTGGAGGAACAGGAGGCGCTGGAGAGAATCAGAACGGCGAATTCAAAATCCTGATATGAACTCGAAATTAGAAATAAATTCGAATTTCAAATATAGATTCGAAATTCAAATATAAATTTGAATAGGAGACAGAGGATATGAGCGTTACGTATACGAAGGAGCAGCAGGAGGTTATCGATACGCATGGATGCAATATATTAGTATCTGCGGCTGCCGGATCTGGAAAGACGGCTGTGCTTGTGGAGCGTATCGTGGAGATGATCAGCGACGAAACCAAGCCCGTGGATATCGACAGGCTTTTAGTGGTGACCTTTACTAACGCGGCTGCTGCCGAGATGCGGGAGAGAATCGGAAATGCCATAGCGGCGCGGCTGGAGGCAGAACCTCGGAACGAACATCTGCAGAAGCAGGCTGCGCTTGTTCATAATGCACAGATCACTACCATCGATAGCTTCTGTATGTTTGTGATAAGGAATAATTTCAACGATATCGGGCTTGATCCCGGCTTTCGGGTGGCAGACGAGGGTGAGCTGAAGCTGTTGAAAAAGGATGTGATGGCTGAACTTCTGGAGCAGAAGTTCGAGAAGAGAGACGCATCCTTTCTGCACTGTGTGGAGTATTTCAGCACCGGTAATCATGATAGAGCCATCGAAGAGCACATTTTAAAGCTGTACCAATTTGCGGAAAGCTATCCCTGGCCTGAGGAATGGCTTCTTGAAAGAAAGGGCGACTATGAAATCGGCTCTCTGGAGGAGCTGGAAAAAAAAGGAGAAGGCTCTTGGATCGATTTTTGCATGGAGCAGATAAGGAGCTTGACGCAGGACTGCGTAAGGAAAATTGAGGAGTGTATTCTTATTTGTGAACAGCCGGACGGCCCTTATATGTACGGAGAGGTTTTGGAGAGGGAGAAGCAGCGGCTTGAACGGCTGACTTTGTTGACGCGCTATAGTGAAGGATACGAGCTTTTTGGAGGAATGGTTTTCGACAGGCTTCCTTCCAGGAAGGATGACAGCGTATCCGGTGCGAAGCGTGAAATCGTACAGGGGATACGGAAGGAAATCAAAGAGATATGGAAGGACCTGTGCGCCAAATATTTCCCGGTTCGGCCTGAGACAGTGCTTAAATATATGAAGGGAAGCAGCGAGGCTGTTGTGGCGCTGGTGGATTTGACGCTGGAATATAAGGAGGCCCTGGATAAGAAGAAGCGGGAAAGCAATATCATAGATTTCTCCGACATGGAGCACCTGGCGCTCTCTATCCTGATAAAAAGGAAAGACAATGGAGCAGCTGAGATAACGAAAACGGCTCTGGATTATCGTGCGTTCTTTACGGAAATACTGATTGACGAATATCAGGACAGCAATCTGGTTCAGGAACTTTTGCTGGAAAGCGTTTCGGGTGAGTCGGAGCGGGTGTTTAACCGATTTATGGTAGGCGATGTGAAACAGAGCATTTATAAGTTCCGTCTGGCGAGGCCGGAGATTTTTATGAAGAAGTACAATGATTATAAGGCCGGCTCGGATACGGAAAGGAGAATCGACCTGCATAAAAATTTCAGAAGCCGCAGGGAGATACTGGATAGCGTGAATTATATCTTCGCCCAGATTATGGGAAAGAGACTGGGCGGCGTGGAGTATGACGATAAGGCGGCGCTGTATCCGGGGGCGGTCTATCCCGATGTGGAACAGGATGAGGAGGGAATATCCCAAAACTGCACGGAGCTTCTGCTGATAAAAAAGCAGGAAGCGGAGGCAGGCAAAATGTCCGTCCGTCAAAGAGAAGCCTACGCTGTGGCAAAGCGTATTAAAGAGCTGGTGGGACGCTTTCCGGTGATGGATAAGGAAAGCGGCACTCTGCGCCCTGCACGGTATCAGGATATTGTAATCCTGCTTCGCACCAATGCGGGCTGGGACGAGGACTTTAAGAGCGTGCTGAAGGAGGAGGGAATTCCCTCTCACGTGGCATCGAAGACGGGATATTTCGCGGCAAAGGAGATACAGACCTTGCTTCAGGTGCTGAGAATCCTGGACAATCCTTGGCAGGACATTCCGCTGTTCGGTGTGCTGAAATCTTATTTCGGAAATTTCGAAGAGGAGGAGATCGCAAAGATACGGGCGGCCTTTTCCGATAGGAAGAAAAAGCTTTATTTTTGTTTAAAGGAATTCGAGTCTGAGGATGCAGTTCTTGGAGAAAAAGTAAGGAGCTTTCTTGAATTCCTGGAGGAATATAGAGACAAAACCGTATATATGCCTATTCATGAGCTGATGCGGGATATTGCCATAGAAACGGGCTATCTTCATTATGTAACGGCCCTGCCGGGAGGCGAGCAGCGTAAGGCTAATGTGGAAACGCTGTTAGAGCGTGCTTCGGCCTTCGAGAGGACCAGCTATTACGGTTTGTTTCATTTCATACGATATATGGAACAGCTTGAGAAATACGATGTGGATTATGGAGAAGCCAATATTTTGGATGAAAATGCGGATGTGGTGAGAATTATGAGCATCCATAAGAGCAAGGGACTGGAATTCCCCATTTGTTTTGTCTCCGGTCTGGCGAAGCGGTTCAATATGATGGATACAAACGGAAAAATGATTGCTGATATGGATATGGGAATCGGCGCAGATTACGTGGATGTAGAAAGCAGGCTGCAAAGCAGGACACTTCGAAAGAACGTCATAGCGGAAAAGATGCGTCTGGACAATCTGGGGGAAGAGCTGCGGGTACTCTATGTTGCGCTTACGAGAGCGAGGGAAAAATTGATAATGACCGGAGTAGTCGATAAAATGGAAAGCAAGTTGAATGCTCTTGTTCCCATGCGCATATCGAAGGAGCCCAAGCTTTTTTACAGCGAGCTTGCGGGAGCCGGAAGCTATCTCGATTTCATTTTGCCTGCGATTGTAAGACACTCCGCCTTTGATTCCATATGGAAAGAATTCGGATATGAAAATATCACAGACATCTCGGATGTTTCAAGGGCCTCAGCCAGAGCGGAACTGTATGCCGGTGATGCACAAATAAGAGTAAGGATTATCGGAGATGAAGAGCTGGCAGAGGCAGAAATAAAAGAGCAGATACAGGCGGAAGGAGCCAGGCGGAGACTATATCTTTCTGACAGACAGCTTCCCGTAGATGAAAAGTTAATGACACATATGTCAGAAATTTTTGGTTATACATATGAACACGAAAACCTAAAGGACCTATACACGAAGACTACGGTATCTGAGCTAAAAAAAGAGGGACAGGAGGAGGAAACGGACTTCGCGTTTCATCTGTACGAGGAGGAACAGGTGGTTCCCTATATTCCCAGATTCATGCAGGAAGAGGAGGCTTTAGGCGGCGCCGGAAGAGGCAGCGCCTTCCATAAGGTAATGGAGCTTATGGATTTTGCAGGCGGAGAAGGGAAGATATCTGTGGAAGAACAGATTGAAGAGATGCAAAGGCAGGGACTTCTTAGCAAGGATTATGCCGCAGCGGTATCCGTTACAGCTATTGAGGACTTCATGAATACCGGTCTTGCTGTGCGTATGGCAGAGGCGGAGAAGCACGGCTGTCTGTACAGAGAACAGCCCTTTGTATTGGGCCTTCCGGCAAGTGAACTGAATGAAAAATTTCCGTCTGAGGAGCTGGTGCTCATTCAGGGAATCATCGACGTCTATTTCGAAGAGGACGGAGATCTGGTGGTGGCCGATTACAAGACGGATAAGGTGAATGTGCCGGGGGAGCTCGTAAAAAGGTACGAAAAACAGCTGGACTATTACGCAAAAGCATTGGAGCAGCTCACAGGAAAACGGGTAAAGGAAAAAATTATATATTCATTTGGACTTAGGAAAGAAATTATGATATGATAAGGCGTGGACTCATAGGAAGTCCGGAAAAGCTGATATATAACGAGTGAGGAGGAAGAAAGCATGAAGACAAGTTTTGGTGTAAAAGAAGTGGTTGCAGTCGGTATTGGAGCAGCATTATTTGTCGCTTTGACTCAGGTACAGATACCGCTTGGAATCCCGAATACATATTTGCAGCCGAGAGCTGCTCTTCTGGCATTTCTGGCAGCGGTGTTCGGGCCTATAGTAGGCGCAGCGGTAGGTCTTATCGGGCATGCTGTGGGAGACATGTTCTTCTACGGAAGCGCATGGTGGAGCTGGGTATTTCCAGAGGCAGTATTCGGAATTATCGTAGGTGTGTTCGCGAAGAAGTATGCTATCAAAGAAGGCGGATTCGGCAAAAAAGAAATCATTCATTTCAACGTGGTACAGGTTATAGCCAACGCAGCAGCGTGGATTCTGGTAGCCCCCATTTTGGATATTATTATTTACAAAGAGCCCGCAAATAAAGTATTTTTGCAGGGTGTGGCAGCATGGCTCGGCAACGTGGTGATTATCGCGATTCTCGGTACGCTGCTGGCTGTGGGATATTCGAAGGTCGGCGCAAAGTCCTCCAGCTTAACGAAAGAGGACTAGATGAAAAATGACACCGATTATCGAATTTAAGGACTATACATTTAAATATCGATCACAGGTAGAACCTACTCTCCGGGATATCAATTTAAAGATTTATCCCGGAGAAAAGGTCTTGATTGTGGGACCATCCGGTTCGGGCAAATCGACGATTGTCCACTGCATCAACGGTTTGGTTCCATTTTCATTTGCCGGCGATATCACGGGCACGCTGAGCGTCAAGGGGGAGGACCCAGCGAAGCTGGGCGTATTTGGAATGTCCAAAATTGCAGGGACCGTATTGCAGGATACCAACGGACAGTTTGTTGGTCTGACGGTAGCCGAGGATATCGCATTCGCCCTGGAGAACGATATGGTGCTTCAGGAGGAAATGTTCGAACGGGTAGAAGAGGCAGCGCAGGTGGTGGATGTGGAGACACTGCTCACCCATGCGCCGTGGGAGCTGTCAGGAGGACAGAAGCAAAGGGTTTCCATGGCAGGAGTCATGGTGGATGATGTGGAGATACTGCTGTTCGACGAACCCCTTGCCAATCTTGATCCGGCCACGGGAAAAAAAGCCATCGATTTGATCGACCGAATCAGCAGGGAAAGAAATACAACGATTTTAATTATCGAGCATCGTCTGGAGGATGTTCTGTACCGTGATGCGGACAGAATCGTGGTGGTAGGAGACGGCCGTATTGTGGCGGATTTGAAGCCTGATGAGCTGCTTTCCAGGGATATTCTCATGGAACAGGGAATCAGAGAGCCGCTTTATATCGCGGCGATGAAGCATGCGGGCTGTAGGATCACAGAGGAAAGCAGACCCCAGCATATAGAGACTATGGTTTTAGACGCTTATAAGGAGCGGGTAAAAGAGTGGTTTCGCACATCGGAGTATGAGAAGGGAAAAAGAGCGGAAGAAAGTGTGCTGACGGTTAAGGACTTGTATTTTTCCTATGTTGAGGGAAAGCAGGTGTTGCAGCATATTCATTTCGATATACATAAAGGTGAAATGGTAAGCATCGTGGGAAAGAACGGCGCGGGGAAATCTACGCTTGCGGGGATCATCTGCGGATTTATGAAGCCCACGAGAGGAAGCATTCTTTTGAACGGTCAGGATATGGAAGGCCTGTCGGTAAAGGAACGCGGGGAGAAGATCGGACTGGTAATGCAAAGCCCCGGTCAGATGATATCCAAGCCGATGATTTATGATGAGGTGTCATTAGGCCTTACGGTGCGTGGAGTGCCGGAGGAGGAAGTAAAGGAGAGGGTATACCGCACGCTAAAAATATGCGGACTGTATCCGTTTCGCAACTGGCCGATATCAGCGCTCAGCTACGGGCAGAAGAAGAGAGTGACCATTGCGTCTATTCTTGTTATGAACCCGGAGGTCATCATTTTAGACGAGCCTACGGCGGGTCAGGATTACAGGCATTATACGGAAATTATGGAATTTCTCAAGGAAATTAACGAAAGCTACGGCATCACGATTATCATGATCACTCATGACATGCACCTGATGCTGGAATATACGGATAGAGCTATTGTGATTGCGGACGGGCACCTTCTTGCGGACGACACTCCTGCCAATGTGCTTACGGACGGGGGGATAGCGGACAGAGCATATCTGAAAAAAACTTCTCTCTACGACCTTGCCATAAGGTGCGGCGTGGAGAATACTTCCGAATTCGCAGAACGTTTTATCCATTACGAAAGAGCTATGCGGGAGGAGGATAAATAGATATGGCCAGAATATTGACCTATGAAGAAAAGGATACGTGGATTCATAGACTTTCCGGCGTTACCAAGCTTATATTCTTCCTGTTGTGGACGATGGCAAGCATGCTGTCCTATGATACGAGGGTACTATTGGCGATGGTGTTTGGAAGTCTGATTATTTATAAGATGTCTAAGATTCAGTGGAGACAGGTAGGAACGGTTTTTATGTTCATCTTGTTTTTTCTCATCTTCAATTTGCTTGCCATTTTCGTTTTTTCACCTTATGAAGGAGTGAATATTTACGGCAGCAGGACGGATATTGTTCACATGTTCGGAAACTATTATCTGACAAAGGAGCAGCTTTTTTATGAATTCAATGTAATGATCAAATATGTTACGATCGTGCCGGCGGTATTTATGTTTATCATTACTACCAATCCCAGCGAATTCGCAGCCTCATTAAACCGTATTGGAGTCAGTTATAACGTAAGCTATGCGGTTGCTATTACCCTTCGGTACATACCTGATGTTCAGGACGACTTCACGCAGATAAAGCATGCGCAGGAGGCGAGAGGCATAGAGATGTCAGGAAAGGCATCCTTGTTCGGCAGGATAAAGAATGTTGCCTCCATTATATTTCCCCTTATCTTTACCAGTATGGAGCGTATCGACGTGGTGAGCAATGCCATGGAGCTGCGCGGTTTCGGAAAGCATAAGAAACGTACGTGGTATGCAGGGAAAAAGTTAAAAAGAGCTGATTATATCGTAATCGGTGTCACTGTGGTCATCGCAGCAGCGGCACTTATCATTACTTTTCACGATGGTAACCGTTTTTATAATCCCTTCGTGAAATAGAAAGGTTATTAGAAAATTGTATTTTGGAACAGGAGATGAAGTGTTGGAAAATGTAGGAATTATATTGGAAGGAGGGGCCATGCGCAGCATGTTTTGTGCAGGTGTGCTGGATTTTTTTCTGGACAATGATATACAGATTCCCAATGTAATGGCAGTATCGGCTGGCGCGTACGCCGGTATGAATTATGTGTCGGGACAGAGAGGGCGCGCAGTGAAAGCTATTATCGAGCCGATGGAGAAAGAGAAATATCTTGGATTTTCTACCTTTTTTAAAAAGGGTACTTTTTTTGATATGGATTTGTTGTTCGATGAGATTCCGAAACGGAGAGTGCCTTTTGATTTTGAGGCGTTTACCGCTTCTGCAAAGAGATTTATTACCAGTACGGTAAATTGTGTGACGGGAGAATCCGTTTATCATGAGAAATTCGTTGATGAGGACGATTTCCTGAGAATATGCAGGGCTGCTAATTCGCTGCCGTTTATCGGGAAAGTGACCCATATTGACGGGATTCCCATGTTAGATGGCGGTATGGCTGATGCGATTCCGATCGGGAAGGCGTTAGAAGAGGGATGGAAGAAGGTGATCGTAGTCGTCACTAGGAATACGAAATATCGTAAAAAACAGAGATATTTCTACCTTGCCATGATTAGGCTTTTGTATCGTAAGTATCCCAAATTCGTTCATCTGGTGGCCGGAAGGGCGGCCAGATACAATCAATCCCTCGATATGCTGGAGCATATGGAGAAGGAAGGGCGGGCTTTTGTGCTGCGTCCCTCGGACGACATCTATCTGATTAACAACGAGACGGATGCATCGCGGCTTAAGGAATATTACAGGCATGGATATGAAGTGGCGGAGGAAAAAAAGACAGAATTGAAGGCCTTTTTGGCTGAGTAAGAACGCGATCCGGGAGATGATTTCTGCTTCGCAAAGCGAATTTAAATGCAAAAGTTTGCCTTGCAGAACATCATGCGTTACTGAGAACGGAGTGGACAGTAACAGATTATGAGAAAGACTTGACAAAGATATTGGTATGTCGTATATTGTAGACAAATTAAATAAATCGCTAGGGGAGCAATAGCTGAGACTGACTCCGTTCTGTAAGACGGATTCTAACCCTCATAACCTGAACCGGATAATACCGGCGTAGGAAAGCACTTTTTTTGTAAATACGAGTGTTGTTTTTTGTATATGCAAAAGAAAGATTTGAGCCCCTCCATGTGATTTAAAATTACAAGGGAGGTTTTTTTATGTCATTTTTTGCAAAGGAAGTAGTGGATCAAGAGTGGGGAAATTATTTCGAACTCACGGGAGCTGGCTATGGAGTGTTGGTAGCCGTTATGCTGGCAATTCTGCTGGTGGCAAGTTTTATTTCAGGTAAGGATGGGAACAAAAGGTTCAGCACGAGGCAGCTGGTGTTTTCCGCTATGGCTATGGCACTGGCTATGGTAACGTCGATGCTTAAAGTAGTAGATATGCCTATGGGAGGTTCGGTTACTTTCTTCAGCATGCTGTTCATCTGCCTGATTGGCTACTGGTTCGGCCTTAGGGGAGGACTGATGGCGGCTATCGCATATGGTTTTTTACAGCTTATTGTAGATCCGTATATTATCAGTATTCCTCAGATGCTGACCGATTATATTTTTGCTTTTGGGGCGCTGGGTCTTTCGGGAGTCTTTTCCAATGCGAAGCATGGATTGATAAAGGGATATTTACTGGGTGTGCTTGGGCGGTATTTCTTTACCTTTTTGTCAGGGATGATATTCTTTGGAAGCTATGCTTCGGCTTATAATATGGCAGCGCCGGTTTATTCGTTAGTGTATAATGGAGCTTATATTGGATTGGAGACGTTGTTTACGTTGGTGCTTATTGCTATTCCGCCGGTTAATAAGGGACTTGCCAGAGTGAAAGTGATGGCGGTTGGGGAAGGTTCATAAGGGATTGTGAGAATTTTACGTTTTTCTTAGATATGGTAGATTTCATTAAGTAAAATCATACGCATACTGACGGATTTAAAACGAAATAACAGAAGAAAGTCTGTAATATCAAAGAGCAGGGAATCTGAAAACAGGTTTCCTGCTCTTATTTTTTATAGAAAAATTTAAATTTTATTGGATAGTAATAATATGGGTTTGGACTAAGTATAATTCTAATTTGAATCAGAATTCGGATTGGGATACCATGAGGTATCCAGCTGCGAGCCGTTGAAAATGCGTTTAATGCCGTTGGATTTTTGCATATACATATTTTCATCGGGATAGTAGCATGTATCTTCACTTTCATTCGTTCCGGCATCTAAGATGACAAGTGTTTCCTCTCCGGAGTTATAGAAGGTATGTGCAATGTCCTTTCCCGCCGGCTTCGCTATAAAATCACCCTGCTTTATGCGATGCTCCGCTCCGTCTAAGCGAAGGGTTCCCGCCCCCGAGAGAATCAGAAAGAATTCCTCCTGTTGGGAATGGCTGTGGTATCTTGCGCTGTATGCTCCCGGAGGAACGTAGTCGATATTCACATAAATCTTCTGACTTCCAGCGGCCTCTCCTAAGGACTTCGATTGGAGCCCTGCGGAATCTTCCCATAGATATTCTTCAGCTAAGCTATCTATATTGTTAATATCCATTTTTAAAACCTCCCCTGTTTTTGACTTTCATTTGATTGCTGTTATTATTCATCATACAAGAAAATCTGTTAACTAACAATACTATATAAAAAGATAGATTGAAGTTGAAATAAGTATATAGAAAATTGTTTTTTATTTTGTATGTTTTTACTATTGCAATAACCGAACATATGTTCTATATTATGGTTAACACATGTGGAGGAACTATTAATTGACAAAATTTAAAACGAAAGGGAATTATTATGCAAAAAGGATTTCAGAAAGTGTACATTCATAGTTGTGGAGATGGCGTTATTGCAACGCCGGTTATAGGTGAAAATGGAAATTGGTATGTTGGAAATGAAGATACCGGTGTAAAAGCAGAAGGAATTGATGGTAAAGACGGCGAGATGGGCCCGGAAGGACCGCAGGGCCCGAAAGGTGAGCAGGGTGATGTTGGCCCGGAAGGTCCTCAGGGCTTAAAAGGTGATACAGGAGCGGAAGGCGCCCAGGGCCCGAAGGGTGAAAAAGGTGACAAAGGAGACCAGGGCGAGATGGGCCCTCAAGGTCCCCAGGGAGATACCGGTGCTACGGGTATCCAGGGCCCGAAAGGAGACACCGGTGCTACTGGTCCTCAAGGTCCGATAGGTGAAACTCCTGCGCTGGCTGCAAACCTAACCACGACGGTTACAGGTAAAGCCCTTGATGCAACAATGGGTAAGGTGTTGGACGATAAGATTACGACCACTAATAATAATTTAACTTCTAATATCAACGCAATTACTGGTACATGGCTTGGAAATAATAAGATATCTTTTGACGGTACAAATTTTTATGCTACAGCTTCAAACGGCGTAAAAAAAAAATTGGGTGATCCACAAATTGTATCTCAAACATGGGAGGGCTCCAATACGGCAACCTTAACATTCGGTTTTAGTACTGTAGCTGGATATGCAGAGAAAACAGCAGAAGATTTCTTTGTGCAAATCAATAGCTTTTCGCCCTTTCGTACAGGTGGATTATTAGGAACCAATACTTTTACGCTTAATAAAAGTTATAATGCAGTGACTGGTGTTTTAACGCTAACAGGACTCTACAAATCAGGAGTTGAAAATAATTTTTACGTTAGTTCAATAACTGTGTATACTGTAGCAGCTTAATAATCTACATTACAGTCGTTTTCAAGGATTATTGTGGCACTTTTTCCCAGTATTGAGCAATATATACATTTGTATTGAGTGATTATTAGCTTGTACTTGTGAAGATAAAATACCAGTTAATTGGTTGTAGGAAAATGTTTGCGTAATCAATCCGGCAGAGCCTATATATAACATTACTAAGTAATTATAACAGATATTTAAAAAGTACGTCAAAGAGCCGGCTAGAGAGCAATCTTTACCGGCTCTAAGGCTTAAGGAAAGAAGGGAGTAGTCGAAACAGTAGCCCAGACGGCAGTAGCCACCATAGGTATCGCCGCAATCATGTCGGAGGTAAACTGGACGGTGGTAGCATCCGTATTGGCATAGGCGAACAGGGAGGATTTGGACTGGATTATCAGTATTCATTTCAGCGTGTCGCCAATCCCACACCGGACAAGGTGTAGAGGTCTATACCTACGAGAGCAGGCAGTATCAGGATGTTTTGAATTTTTGCAATAACCTCTCTGCTTTTGTGATAACGAGCAGGACGCTGCTCTTTATAATAGCATAGGCAGCTTTGACACCAAAGAGCAGGCTATTTTAATGGTATTTGTGATTATACGATAACACTGGAGGAATCTGTAATTTAAAATAATATAATGCAAAAGAGTAGAAGAATGCCCGAGTCTGTGAATTTTTCATGGTTTGAGGTTTTTTAATTTTATAGGCTTTATCCATCGGAAACAGAACGAATATTCTGTTTTAATATTAAGGAGAGTATATTTGAATCAAAGTGTAGTAAATAGGCCTAACTTTATTGCCCAAAGTAATAGAATTTCTATTTTCACCGGAACATGTAGAATTAATATAGTATCTGAGATTATCACAGATGAAAATATATTATATCTCAAGTAACTCAATATGCAAAATAAATTTTAGTATATTTACTATTGCAATAATCGAACATATGTTCTATATTATCATTAACACATGTGAGGAACTTATTAATTAGCAACTTTTATAGTGAAAGGAAATTATTATGAAAAAAGGTTTTGAAGTAGTAAACATACACGGTAATGCCAGCGGCATTATTCCTGTACCAATTATAGGTGAAAATGGAAATTGGTATGTTGGAAATGAAGATACCGGTGTAAAAGCAGAAGGAATTGATGGTAAAGACGGTGAGATGGGCCCGGAAGGACCTCAGGGACCGAAGGGTGAAAAAGGTGAGCAGGGTGATGTCGGACCGCAGGGCCCGGTAGGCGAAACTCCCGAGTTGGCTGCAAACTTAACCACGACAATTGAAGGTAAAGCATTAGACGCGATCATGGGTAAAGCGCTTGACGATAAAATTAAAGATTTAGATACTGAATTTGAAGGATTTAAAACGTCTTTTCAGAATGGCTGTAACACAATTGCTGGTAAAGTGACAGAATTGGGATGTGCTACAGCCGGTAATGCAGGTCCCAATGTCATTGCGGAAAATATTGAGATAGTGGC
>JAEWPN010000169.1 GCA_023399455.1 Bacillota bacterium | reverse complement strand
TTTCAGATATATTTTATACGGTATTTTCTTTTCTGACATTTTATTTCTCCTCTCGGGACTTTATTGTTTTAGTGCAATACAGTGAAGCTTACATCAAGTTTATTAAAAGCAGCGGACAATGTCAACCTTTTTTGATGTTACTTTCAGGGACACCTAGTGCGAAAGGTCTTAATTAAAATATTGCATAATAATAGAAATAATGATGTATAGATTAAATATAATACAACCTTCACGGTAACAGGGTACCATACAATCATGTAACTCCATGTTGCTCCATTAAATAAAAATCTTGGTAAAAAATATACGATGCCGCTTATCATAACAAAGATAATCGATATAACAGATATTTTTATAACAATTTTTTTACTTAGTGAACAAAGCTTTTCTTTCTTTGTTGCCAACTGATAAATCGAACTTATAAGTGAGTACAGGTTTACACATATAGCAAAGAACAATATGAAAATTATCGCTGTACAAACCTGATCTATCTTTTGATTATAATCTGCGACACTTATATAGCTGCTTTGACTGTCAGAAAAAAGTTTTATAATTGATTGCGCAATATCCATAGTGTATGTCGTATTTGTATTACATAAGATTGCCACACCTGTTTTTTCATCTGGTCTAAATATTATAAACGAAGAAAAATTAGGATTGGAACCGCTGTGAAGAATTTCCGTCCCCGCGTTATTATATACTATCCAGCCGGCAGCATAGGCCATTCCCTCTCCAAAAGTGTCTACACTGAGATTGGGATATTGTGATCGGGCAATTAATTTTGTGTCCAGTAAAGACGATTCACTTGTGTCCATCTGAATTTTCAGCCATTCAGCCATATCATCGGCGCTGGAAATGATATATCCTGCCGGTTTATTGCCTTCATACCAAGGGGCATTGTAATGCTGCAACAATAAGAAGCCTGGTTTATATCCGTATGCCAGGTCGGTCGCATTCGCCTTGCTTTTAAACATATAGGTATCGCTTAGTCCTGCGGCATCAAGCACATATTTCTGAATATAATCTTCATATTTTTCCCCCGAGGCTTTTTCAATGAGCAGTCCCAAAACATCATAGTTAATGGTTGCATATTCGTATTTAGTACCAGGCTTGCTTGCTAATTCCAGACCATCGATCGTTCTGACGGTCTTTTCAATTGCATCATCATCTTCTTCATCCAGTTCAGGAATCCTGTAAATCGTATTGGATGAGATTCCGCTTGTGTGATACAGAAATTCTGCAATGGCCACGTCGGTTTCTTTACCATTATAAAGGAATTTCAGCCATGGTATATATTTCGAAACAGGCTCCTCCAGATTTATTAGACCGTCTTTTTGCAGCTGCAGCACTCCGAGAGCTGTAAAAGCCTTGCTGTTTGAAGCGAGTTGAAATAATGTATCGGATGTAACTTTCTCGCCAGTCTCAATATTGGCATAGCCGAATCCCGCTTTATATGCCGTTTCTCCGTCTTTAACAATCGCCACTGACAATCCGGGAATCTTCCCTTGTCTCATTTTATTTATTATCAGTTTCTCAACTTCCGAAAACAGTGGGCGCGTATCCACGTCGATTTTGGTATTAGTCTGCCCATCATTGGGCTGAATGATCAGTTTAACATTCCAAAATATAAATATATATCCGAAAACAAAAAGCAGAATTACTGTTATGCATAATATAAATATAGTTTTTCTTGAACTTTCGCCTTTCATTCCTTCCTCCCATCAGCCGGTTTTTTGCATTCCTCGGTCAAGAATTTATATTCCTTCTCTGCACATCTATAGTTTGTAGTGTAAATGCCATATCAAATAAAATCAATAGAATATATCTTAACTTTATATGTTATGCAGCTGCATACTTTTTTCTTTGGAGAATCGAAAGACGTGGATGAACTGGACAGCCCGACTGTGCCGGCGCCGGTTAGACGAATTGGAATCAGGGAAAGTGCCAACACATTTTTCTACATTGCCACTTTCCCCTTCTGATTTTTTTTGTATTTCTTTCTCGCTGCCAAAAGTTCCGATATTTCCTCCGCAGAGGAATAGCTTTTTTCCCTATTGTCAGCCATGGCCGCCGTTACCGACAACAGTGGAAAACGCTCCATCTCTCCTTGTCTGTTCGGGGTTTCAATATATCCGTTCCTGCGGTCCTCCGGAGAATAATAGCTATGTACTTTTTCCTCATAATCCTTTATGATTCTCGTGCAAAGATATTCGCAGTTATGATTCTTGAATATGGCTACGAAATCGTCGCCTCCGATATGCCCTACAAAGTCCTCTTCGGATATATTGCTCTTCAATATCCTGGCAAATTCCTTGATTGCCAAATCGCCCTTTCCGAAACCATAAACGTCATTAAATGCTTTGAAATTATCCAAGTCGAAATATACCACCGTATATTTTTCCTCGCTTCGTATCGCCTTTTCGATTTCCTCCTCTATTAAGAGGTTTCCCGGCAGCTCCGTTAGCGGATTTTGTAATTTTGCTGTAGTTACTGCAATTTCTATCGTCTTTTGAAGAAGGTCTCTGACCGTCACTATCCCGGCATATTCTCCTCCGTTAGTCACTACTACGAAGTCGTAGAGGCATTCGTTTTCTCTTTCCATGGCACTGTTTGCGACAGAGCTGATGGATGTCATGCAGTCCACCATCAAAAATTTTTTTTCCATGATGGAGCCGATTTTTTTCCTTTGATGGAGGCTGAAACCGTATCTTCCCCCCAGGCACTGACTCAGTCTGTCCCTCGTTACGATTCCCATAGCCCTATTGTTATTATCGATTATCGTTACACCCTGAATATCCAGATTCTTATCGAATAACACAGCGACCTCTTCCACCATCATGTGAAAGGGAACCGTCTTACCAAAGGTACTGATATTACCGATGTAATATTTCTCCACACCCAGGTGAATTCCACTGTTTTTCCTCGCATTGCATTTCTTTATGATAGAAAGTACTTGTTGATCCAGTGTGTCTATTATCTCTCCGGGACGGCCAAGCAGAAAGCCCTGACCATAGTGAACACCCATTTCTATAAGCGCATCCAGCTCCTCCTCCGCCTCAATTCCTTCTGCTATCAAAAACATTCCCAGACTATCGGTAAGTCCCACCAGACTTTTTATCAGGGCACGTTTCATTCCGTCATTGTGAATGTTTTGTACTAATTTCCTGTCCAGCTTCAGAAAATGAGGCTTTATGTCGCAGATCAGGTTCAGTCCGGAATAGCAGGAGCCCACGTCATCCAGCGCGATTTCATATCCCTGTTCCTTATAGTGCACAACCGTTGCCTGAAATGCTTCACTTTCCTCGACCGAGCTGTTTTCCGTTATCTCTATAATTACCTGCTCCGAGGAAACATGATAAGTATCCAAATGCTCCTTCGTGAATCCCTGCCGGAATTTCGTATCGTGCATTACAAGAGGGTTCACATTTAAAAACAGCTTTTTCTTGTAGCTTCTTGTTTCAAACAGCGTGCTTAAGGACTTTGCCCTGCATAGCTTCTCCAATTCCCAGATTCGTCCTTGCAGTACCGCCTGCTCGAACAGCACTTCTATATTTTCGATTGCGGAATCACCTATAATACGGCTAAGTGCCTCGAATCCGAGAATGTCTCCATCCCGCAGGGATACAATCGGTTGAAATACCGACCTTATCCTCTTCCTCTCAATAATATCGTCCAGTTCCAGCTTCCAGTCTATCATCTTCGCTTTGCCTCTCAACAGATTTTATTGCCGTTTGCATTTAGTTTGAACTGCATACCGAGGATCTCCGACGCTCTTTTGCACATCAGCATTCTTTGCAGAAATATTTCAAAATAGTCCATAATAGAGCAAATTTCTTCGTCCAACTCTATATTCAGCCGGATTACTTTTTTATCCGCATGGATTTCAAGCTCGGAAGATATGGCTGCGTAATTTACCCTATCGTGCTTGTCAAAGGTAGAAATATTCTGATTTCTCACCCGGTTTCTCCGTACATCGGTCTTATCCGCCAGTATCAGCGCTGCCGACACCTCGTCCACTGCCATTCCTGTGCTTTCATCATGCTGCCCGATAGCGCTTACCACCACTGCTATATCCTTATAATCCATTCCCATATCGCGCAATATCTGAAATGCCATCAGTGCGCCGCTATGGGCGTGATCCGAACGGTTTATGCTGTTTCCAATATCGTGCATATATCCTGCGATCTTAGCCAGTTCTATAACATTTTTTCCATATCCCGATTCCCTTAAAATTTTCCCCGCCATCTCCGCTACCTTCGCCGCATGCCGCTCCGAATGTTCCGTATATCCCATGGTCCCGAGAGTTTCATTCCCTTTCTTTATATAGGCGTTTATTTCCTCCGAATCCTTTATCATCTTATATGTAATCTGCTTCAATATTATATTATCTCCTTTGCATTTCCTAATGAGTATTCTTTACCCATTTCATTCCATAGATGTTATTGCTTTCCATCGTAATATATTTATCTTTTTACAGCTATCCTTCTTATGTTAAGATTGGGTAAAATCAATGTAAAAAAAGAGGGCGTTAATACGCCCCCTATTTCCCACATACCTTTACACAGTTTCTCCCGGCCCGCTTCGCTTCGTATAAGGCTTCGTCCGCCTTGCAGATAAAGCCGCGCATTTCAGAATTGTCTGCACTATCGGGAATCCCCGTGTATACTCCTATACTGACCGTAAGGAATTCCTGTACCGTATCCTGCCTTTCAAAATGGCTCTTTTCCACCGCTTCCCGCAGATTTTCTGCGTAGTCAAGGGCCTGCTCATCTGTGCAGCCAAAGATGAAGATAACGAATTCCTCCCCACCGTAACGTACGATTTTCGCCGTATCCGCAGGAAGGCACTGTTTCATGATTTTTGATATTTTTACCAGACACTCATCCCCTTGCTGGTGTCCGTACGTATCGTTATACTGCTTAAAATAATCTATATCCAGCATCAAACAGGCTAACGGCTTTTTCTCCATTTTGTCTATGCTGTCATGGAAACGCAGATGCACGATTTCCGCCAAATAGCGTCGATTATATAATCCGGTCAGACTGTCCACGATGATTTCTCGATTCAGGCGCTCATTGGCCATGGAAAGCTCTTTGTTCTGTTCGTCGATGATTTTCTGGTTCTTATAATTTTTCGCTCTATACCAATTGAAGTAAACAGAGACCACAACAGAAATAAGGGCAATAAAAAAGCCGTTCATTCTCTGGTAAAAGATATTCTCTTCCCCGGCAGGGGCAGGAAAATAAGGAAGCCCTGCACTGAATACGACGAAGGCCGACGAAAAAGTCAGAATGCTCTGCCATGGCTCCAGCACAGCAAGCGCTGCAATCATCAAAAGCATATAGGTATATACGGTCAGACCATCCCCCCGGAAGCGGTCGAACAGCGTGATTCCGCAGGCCCATATCGCTGTAAGCATCACATAAACAAAGCCCAGATTTCTATAAAAGGTATACCGTTTAAACTTCTTCACTTCCCATAGAATATCCAGTCCTATAAAAGCCACCGTTACTGCCAGCATTCCCGCGTACAAAAGGAAATAGCCCATTTCCGTTTCCGCACTGAAAATGCCTTCCGTTTTCCTCGCCGACAGGAATATCAGCACAAATTCGCATGCGCAGATTATGATCCGCATAATGTGATACGACTGCTTCGAATAGTAAAATAATTCTTTCTCCACGTCTTTTCCATACCTTCCGCCCGGACACAGGCCTAAATACGTTAAAGCTTTTTTCATGTAACTCTCCCTGACTCTGACCGTCTTTTTACACAAAAAGACATATAAAACCATTCTTCCGGTTCCACATGTCTTTTGTATTGCTGAAATTATATGTATTATTTTAACTCTTACACCAATTCTATTACTGCCACTCCGCAAGAGGGAAGAAGCAGTCTGCTGTCTCGGTTCTCTATATCCTCCATATTACATAGCAGCATTTTCCCCGCTCCGCCTACGTTAAGTAAAGCCTCCTCTTCCCCGAAGTTCGCCGCAATGAGGACTCGTCTGTCTTCCGCTTGTCTATAGTAAGCGAATATCATTTCCTCCGATTCGAAGGCCGGCTGGAAATCGCCGTAAGTAAATATTTCACTATAAGCCTCCGATTTTCTAAGAGCTATTAGATTTTTATAGTAAGAGAGCACTGACTTTGCATCCTTCTCCTGCGCCTTTACGTTAATCTCCCTATAGTTTGGATTTATCTTAATCCATGCAGTCCCTTCCGTAAACCCCGCATTGTCCTCTCCGCTCCACTGCATCGGGGTTCTTGCGTTGTCCCTGCTATGCCTGAAGCATACCTTGAGTGCTTCCTCATCGGATAATCCGGCCCTTCTTGCAAGCTCGTACTGATTTGCGGTATCAATATCATTATATTCTTCGATGCTGTCCATCATGCAGTTTTTCATGCCGATTTCCTGTCCCTGGTAAAGGAACGGCAGTCCCCGCAGCAGAATGCTGGTAGTGGCAAGCATCTTGGTACCATTGTCGTTTAGCGCATACTTTGGAAGATAAGTACATGCCCCTCTGGGCTCATCATGATTCTCTATGATATTCGCCAAAAAGCCCACATTCCTGCATTCCTTCTGGGATGCATACAACGCTTCTCTCCATTTGCCGAAGTCGAATTCCGGCGCGTCATACCAGCCGTGTTCTCCAAAGGTTACGGAAAGAGGCGAAAAGTCGAACATGGTAGAAAAATGTCCTTCCTCCCCGATAAATTCTCTAAGCTCGTCCTCTTTCATATTAAATACTTCCGCCACAGTAAACGCATGGTGTTTCTCAAAGGTTTCCCGCTTAAGCTCCTGGAGAAAATCGCCTACTCCCTCCGCCTCCTCCACCATTCTCGTACATCTGACCAGACCGTCGTCTCCGTCAGGTTCATAAGAAGGGAAGCTTACCACCTTCTTTATATTTATGATCGCATCGATACGAAAGCCTGCCAGCCCCTTATCCAGCCACCAATTGATCATCCGGTACAGTTCTTTCCGTACCTTCGGGTTTTCCCAGTTCAAATCGGGCTGTTCCCTGGCGAATAAATGGAGATAGTATAAGTCGGTTCCTTCCACCTGCTGCCATACGCTTCCTCCGAAATAGGAGCGGTAATTGCTGGGCGGATTGCCGTCTTTGCCTTTTTCAAAATAAAAATAATCCGCATATTCGCCGTAAGGATCCGCAAGTGCTCTTTGGAACCATTCATGTTTGTCGGAACAGTGGTTGATTACCAAATCCATGAGGATATACATATCCCTCTTCTTCGCTTCTAAAAGAAGCTCGTCGAAGTCCTCCATCGTTCCAAATACCGGATCTATCTTATAATAATCCGAAATATCGTAGCCCTGATCCACAAAGGGCGACTGATAAAGAGGTGAAATCCATATAATGTCGATTCCCAGCTCTTTCAAATAATCCAGTTTCTCGATAATGCCTCTGATATCCCCGATTCCGTCACCATCGGTATCATTGAAGCTCTTAGGATATATCTGGTATGCTACCTTTTCATGCCACCATTGTTTTCTCATATTCATATAACTTACCCTGCCTTTCTGTCAATCCATGGTAATTACATTATATGAACATATATCCTATCATTCTTTATCTATTCTGACCAATTATTACACTATTTTGACTTTTCGCCCTGTATTCAGAAGGAGACAAACCTTTTTGCTCTTTAAAACGCTTGATAAAATATCCCATGTTATCATAGCCGCACTCCATGGCGATATCTATAATCTTTCGGTCGGTCTGCTGGAGAAAGCACGCCGCCTTCTCGATTCTTACCTCATTGATATACATAGTGGGAGTCTTTCCTGTAATCTTTTTAAAATACCGGCAAAAATACTGCTCGTTAATACCGATGAGCTGGGCCATATCCTTGCCCGTAATCCGTCTATTATAATGCTCCTGAATGAATCCCAGGACTTTTTTTATATTATTGATCTTCTCGCTGTTATAATCGCCGGCATTTTCCATGTTGACGAAGCTTCCGTTTTCATAAAGATAAGCCAGCATTTCATACAAATACGCCTTAGCTTTCATGCGGGAAGCGGGATTTTCTTTTTCTGACTCCGAAAGCACCTCTTCATAGAGCCTCTTAAGCTCTTCCCATATCGGATTATCGTCTGTAACGATTTGAGGAAACTGCATGCGCTTTTCCAACAGAGGAGTTATAATCTGCAGCTGCACACCGTCCAACTGCTCGAAGCTGAGCATCTTCATATCGAATACCACTGCATTTTCCAGACCGCCCGGCTCTCCCTCTATGGAATGGATATCGCCCGCACCCACAAATAAAATGACCGGACCTTGCAGTTTATACTTTTTCATGTTGACGTTCACGTTGAATCTGCCGCTCACGAGATAGATGATCTCAGTTTCTTCATGCCAGTGAAGCTTTACCGCAAACCGTTCCCCCGTCTTCTGCCAGTAATATACGGCAAGAGGAAACTTCACTGTTCCATGTACCATATCCTCTTTCAAACCGACCTTGTTAATCATTCTTCCTCTTCCCTATTCCTATTGAATACGAAAAGCGTCACGTCCTTCTTGCTTTATCTGATACAGCATTTTATCCGCTTTTTTAAACAGACCCTCAAGTGACATTCCTTTTTTCGGCACCACACCGCTTATACTAAGACCGATGGGATACGCCACTCCATCGTATTGAAATTCCTTCATCCTTCGGCGAAGCTCCTCGACACGCTTTCTAAGCAGCTCATCCTCCGCTCCGGGCCCTCTGACGAACATGATGAACTCATCGCCGCCCCAACGGCAGACAATCGTATCTCCCTGAAAGATTTCCTGCATATTCCGGCCCAGTGCCTGAAGTACCTCATCTCCGTACAAATGTCCATAGCTATCATTAATTTGTTTGAACCTATCCACATCCATCAGCAGAAATACATTCTGCGAATATTCGCCCAAATTCTGCAGCGCCTGTACAAGCAGAGCCTCCGCTCCCGCCCGGTTGAAAACCTTCGTTAGCTTATCGTACTGCCCGATCTCCAATAATTTCTCCTGAGTCTGGTGCTGCTTCTGCGCATCCACCAAGACGCCCAGAAGTCTCCTTTGCATACGGCGCGATTCCTCACTGCCCACTACGATATATATCATACTGAACCAGTTCCATCCCTCTCCCCGCATGCCGCATTGGAATTCTGTCTGATAGGTCTTGCCCGGTTCGCTGTTCATACAGAATTTATCGAATTCTTCCTTCGTCAGCGTAATGCGAAGCTCCCGGTTCTCCAATTTCTCATGGAGGTTCTCCACTACCTCAGGTATATCTATTTCATCATGTCTAATTCCAAAAAGCACTAATCTGTCATTTAGAAAATCATACTCCATACCCGCCTGACCAAAGGTATCCGCAAGAAGCTGATAACTCTGTTCATGACCGTGCAGTTCGCTTTGCCTCTCCGCATGCACTTTTATGTATAAGAGCAAAATAACTATTGCAGAAAAAATGAATATGAGTACACCGTTAAATATAATAAAAGTATTATTGTATATAAATTTTATAATATTCGATTCATTTGAAAGGCGATCGCCATGAAGCGCCAGACTATCCACCACTTCTGCCTCTGATATGCTCCCCCGCAATTTTTCCAGAATCCCCTGCAGGATGATCTCCGATTCTCCGGTTAAATATCCTATCGTCACATAGGCGTCCGGAATATTCTTTACCATTATTGTCTGAGCCATCATATAGCGCGTAAGCGACTCAACCGTATAAAAATCACTCACGATAAAATCCGTCTGTCTTTTCTTTACCGACTTAAAACAATCTTCCAGCGAGGGAAATTCCGTTCGCTCAATTTTTCCATAATTTTCAAAATTTATGTAATCGGCGCCCGTCGGTACGGCCGCCTTCAAATTCCGATCTTCAAATAGCACCACATTATTTCCCGTAATCATCTGTACGGGCGCAGTCATATAGGGGACAAAGCCCTTCTGAACATCCTCCTGAAGGCCTTCCTTCTCCATAAAGGCGGCGATATCGGCCTGACCGCTCTTCAACAATTCAAGGGCCTTCCCATAATCTTCCGCTTCCACATATCGTATTGATATTTCATTTTGTTTCTGCAAGTCTTCCAATATATCCAAGGCAAAGCCTGAATAAGTATCCTCGCTGCTTTTGTACATGTAAGGCTGCCATCCGTCAACTACTGCGACTATGAGAACTTTCTTTTCCTCCAGATACCCTTTTTCCTCCTGAGTCAAATCTACCGCACTGCTTTCTGATGCCAGCGCCGGAACGGAAGTTATCATATTTAATATCATGCTGACACAGAATGCAAAAAGGCACCCTTTCCTTTTCCGTTTCATAAGCTCCCTACTTTCTTACCAACCAAGTTTGCTTACTCCCCACGTAAGTTCCAATATATCATATTGGTTTCGCGTATTCAATAATATTGATAAAATAATTAAAAATCGGGCAGAATATTTTTCGACATTCTCCCCGATTTTATGCTAATAAACGACATTAATATACTATTGATTGCTTTTTATTGATAAAATAACCTCGCGATAGCGGAATCCTTATCCAGAATAATTGTTTTATTTTCACCCTGCAAAGAGTTCTTAAGCGCATCCAAACTTCTGATATACGTATAGAAATCCGCCTTGCTCTCATCGTTATAAGCCTCCGCCAGCTTTTTCATATATTCCGATTCACCCTCGGCTTCCAGAACAGCCGCCTGCTTCTTCGCCTCCGCCAGCATGACCGATACATTCTTATCCGTCTGATTCATGATTTTCTGTGCTTCCGATTTACCTTCCGCCGCATAGGAAGCCGCTATGTTGTTACGCTCGGAAACCATTCTTTCATAAACTGCTTCCTTATTATCATCAGGCAGATCCAGCAGCTTGATCTCCGTCTTGACGATTTCAATGCCGTACTCTCCGATTGCCGCATTGGCATTCTGGGTGATCATCTCCGTCAGCCTCGTTCCTCTGGCTGCAATGATTTCATCCTGCGTCATGGAGCTTATGACATTCTTAGTGGCATTGTAAGCCGCCACGCTGCTTCTGTCCTCCGCGCTGCCGATGGAGTAGTTAAGCGTCTGTGCGAATTTAACCGGATCCGTGATGCGCCATAATATATAGTCGTCGGCAATCATCGATTTTTTATCACTTGTAATGACATCTGACTGGTTAATATCGTAAACCCGAAGTTCCTTCGGAATCTTTCTTACCGTCTGGATGAACGGAACCTTGACGCTTGCTCCCGCCTCCGATACTACATATTGAATCTTTCCAAACTGAGTCACTACCGCGTATTCATTCTCCGCAACAGTAAAGATTGAATTGCCGGATATAAACAGCGCCGCCAGAACTACAATAACCGCTATAATTTTCGTTTTTTTCATCTATTTTCCCTCTTTTTATCCGTACTCGCTTCTCTGCTATTCCTTAATTTCATCGTTTTCTTCAAGGAGCCCGTTTTCCTCCATGCCGGCACCGGTGCTCTGGGTAATGGAAGACCTGCTTCCTTCCGTGCCGGTAAACGGCTCCAGGGGCAGAATGTTCTGAGTGTTTCCATCGTCAATAATAACCTTAGCACCGGGAAGCACATCCTCCATTGTCTCATAGAAGATACGCTGCTTCGTTATAAGGGGATTTTTGATGTATTCCGCATACATTTCGTTAAATCTCGCCACCTGTCCCTCTGCCTCATTAATTCTCGCCGTCTTAGCCGCTTCCGCCTGCTGGATGATCTTATCCGCATCCGCTTCCGCCTGCGGCACCTTCTCATTCTGATACTTCTTCGCGTTATTGATAGCTGTCTCTTTTCCCTGCTTTGCAGTCTCTACGGACTTAAACGCCTGCATAATAGCATCTGTGGGCGGCTCCGCATCCTGAATGGTCAGGTTTACGATCTGGAGCCCTATATCGTTCTTTTGCAGCTCCTCACCCAGCAAAACACGAATGTCAGCCTGAATCTGGCTCTTTCCCGTGGTGATAACGTCGTCAACATTATAGTTGCTTATAACGGTCCGGATACATGCCTGAGCAGTGTTGCGAAGAATCTCCTCGGGGGATCCGGAAGCATACAAATAGGTTTGGGGATTACTTACTCTATATTCCAGATAAAAATCCACATTGACAAAATTGAAATCGGAGGTGATCATCATCGCCTCTTCGGGCACGCTGTAATTGTCCGACTCCTCGCCGGATGTACGATAGCCTATCTGTAAGCCATGGGTGGTAGTATCTACTTTAATAGCGTGCTGAATGAAGGGGATTTTGACATATAATCCGGCTCCCTTCACATCTACTACCTTACCGAACATGGTAATAACAGCCTGCTGCTGTTCCCCTACTTTATAAAAGCTGCTTAGAAGGCAGACTGCTACGACAAGTACCAGAAGGGTTATCTTGATCCCCCTGACTACTTTCTTAAAATTGGAGGGACCTTTGTTTACTTCTCCTCCGCTGAATCTTTCGAATCCAGCTCCATTTTCATCTCTCGTTACTTTCATTTTCTCTCCTCTTTTTAAGATTATATTAGGTTATGAAGAATTTCTTAATTATATTATACACTATGATATTTTAGATTCAAAATTAACATTATATAAAATATATAAATTTTATTTCTTTTGCAAGCATGACAATTCCTGATCAAACCATGTTTGAATGTCATCCCGCATATGTAAAACAGAATCATCCAACGATATGGGAAGTCCACGGCAACCGCCGTCACAATGACCGATTTCTCTTTTTCTGCCGCAGCCATATCCCTTTGCGATCAGTTCCTGCAAAATTGGCGGAAATGTTTTGATGGTGTCAGTATATTCGTTCGTCTTTGTCGATTTCACATTGATATGATAACCGTTGTTGAGGGAAGCGTTGATTCCCCATAAATCCTTCCGTTTATAACAATATTTCATATAGATATGAAACCCCTTTACTTCCACAATGCAGGTAAGTCCTTTATCCAGATAACGCTGATGCAGTTGCAGAATAAAATCCTGCACATCTGCGGATAAAGGCTTTATCGTATCTTTCACGATGGAAAGCACATCGGTTTCATCGTTTTTCAATAACCTGTAATCACAGCGCAAAAAAACATCCTGGTTGACAAGGGTGCCATGGTCCATTTCAGCGATTGCCATGACCTTCAGGCCTGTCAGCATGATGGGATTATCCGGATATGTAATCTTTATGGTTTTGATGTCTGATAAGTTCTGCTTTTTTTCATTTATGTCTATGCCGTCAATGCCAATACCGCAATCTGCCAGAAATTGCAGGCATTCGAGGTTCTTGGTAACAGACAGCTTTCCATTTAATACGGTATTTTGGCAGACCAGGGATTGCTCATTTTTACTTGGCATGCCATGATAACCTATGTTCATTAGTATGATGCTTACATTGTGCAGGAATGGATAATACACCGAAAGTGTAGTACGGTTTTCATATTCATGGGCAACTTTTTTGCTATTATCATAGATATCTCCTTTGGCGTATAAAACATCGTAAAGCCGGCACAAAAAAGCCCTGAACGCCAAAACACCCTCTCGTATGTTCTCTTCAACCGAAACATTTGCATACGCAGAATTGATCGCATATGCCTCGTATGTTTCGGACACCATAATTTCACCTTCCGTTTATTATTTCAGGCACTTTCCCATCATCAATATGACAGTTTCCCCACTCGCACAGGCATTGCAAAACGGGCATAAGAGTCAGCCCCCTTCCAGACAGGGAGTATTCCACCTTAGGCGGAATCTGAGAGTATTCCTTACGCACAATCAAATCATCCGCTTCCAGCTCCTTCAGCTGAGTGCTAAGCATTTTATGCGTAATCGTCTCAAGCGAACGCTTCAGCTCCCCATACCGCAAAACATCCCTCTTCCAAAGCCAAAACAATATATGCATTTTCCACTTGCCATCAATCAAAGACATCGCATAGGCAAAAGGCTTCACATTCACTTTTTCATCCGTTCCACAGCTTTTCATTCTCTTTCTCCTTCCCAACCAATTGCCGGAATAATCCGTATTTCGCAATCCTTACTCTCTATTTTGATAGTATCTCACTAAAAAGTGCATACTTGCAGTTTTATGCATATCAATGTATCATACAAATAATAAATCTTCAAGGAGGAATATTCGATGAAAAGAGAAATTGAAGTTTTTAACTATGCAAATGAGATTATGAACGGCGTTAAGACGGGCGTCTTATTAACTACGAAGACAGATGACAAAGTAAATTCCATGACCATATCCTGGGGGACGCTGGGAATTGAGTGGGGTAGACCTATCTTTACAGTTTTTGTCAGAGAAGGCCGTTTTACGAATTCTCAGTTAGAAAAGAATGCGGAATTCACGATCAGCGTACCTTACGGCGATTATGATAAAAAGATTTTGGGCTTCTGCGGCACGAAATCCGGCCGGGACGTGGATAAGATAAAGGAGTTGGGCTTAACTCTCGAAACTTCCGACAAAACTTCCGTACCGGGAATCAAAGAGCTTCCTCTCACACTGGAATGTAAGGTACTCTATACGAATAAGCAGGAAGGCAACAGGCTTCCTGACGAAATCAATACTGCGTTTTATCCGCAGGATGTGGATAGCAGCTTCCACGGAGCGAACAAAGATTACCATGTCGCATACTTCGCAGAAATTGTCAGCGCATATATCATAGAGTAAACGGGACACATATGAGATAATCAGAGCCATTTATCGATATATCATAGGAGGAGCCTTGCCGGCCCGCCTATGATATATTATGTATAGGAAAGGCTCCTATTACCTAAAAATAGACGCGCAGCCGCGCGCGCGGAACAAAAGCTGTGCTGTCAAAGCTGCTCTCCAACGGCAACAGCTTCATCGCCGGCCTCAGCTTCTCTCTTCGCTTCTTCCTTCGACCCGTCAATGGCCTTGAGGAGCTTATCCCATTCCTTTTGCGTAAACGACTGGCTCCCTATCTGGAAGCTCGGCTCCGTATCTCCATTTTTTATCTTTTCAAGTATCTCTTCTTTTTTGTCGCGGATCTGCTGCATAAAATCCGATGTCCTATTCTCCTTTTCGTCTCCACTCTTTTCCCGCAGCTTCCGGCGGAATCCATTTTGCTCATCATAACCGTTTCCCAATCCCGTTATTGCCATATCATTGCTCCCTTCAAAAAAGTCATCGTCCATAGCGCAATTTACATCCTTGTAATATTACTATCGGTATCTCCCTCCAATTAATTTAGCTTTTCAGGGTTATTGGAAATATATCTGAAATATGTTAAAATATTGCCAATATTAAGGCTTGGAAAATGGTAACATTATATTTAAACAATTAACGTTTTCAATGAATTGCGAGGAGAAGGCTATGTTAAAGGAAGAACGCCATCAGCATATTTTAGATGTTCTATATGCTTCCGGCAAGGTGAACGTGGAAGAACTGTCGCATAATTTCCGGCTGTCCAGAGACACCATCCGAAGGGATTTGAGCGAATTAGAGGAACAGGGAATCTTAAGGAGGGTATACGGCGGCGCTATTGCCAGGAAGAGGCAGCCGTTAGCTCTGGATGCGAGGAAAAACCTGGAAAGGGATGAGAAATATATGGTCGCCAAAAAGGCTACCAGCCTCGTTCGCCCCCATTCTCTCATCGCAGTGGACGGCGGCACAACGAATACGCTGTTCGCTTCTCTCATGCCAATTTCCATCACTCTGCGGGTGGTGACCAATAGCTTTCCGGTTGCTGAGGAGCTTCGCAAGCGCCCCAACATAGACGTCACCTTTCTAGGCGGACACTATAACAAGGAATCCCAGACTACCGTAGGCGAGACGGTCTACCAGCAACTAAGGGAATTTCGCTTCGACCAATGCTTTCTGGGCGCCTACGCGGTGGATGCACAGGGCGGCATCTCGGTGCCTTATCCCTATGAGGACGAAACCTCCGTAAAACGGCTTCTCGTGGAAAACAGCTCCGAAATTAATGTCATGTGCTCCTGCTCAAAGCTGGATAAAATTTCCAACTATATCATCTGTCCTATCGATGCTGCGGACAGGATTATTTGTGAGCATCCGGTCACAAAGCAGATGCAGACTAAATATAAGAATAAGATCTGTTGGTGATGCCGCCTTGAAGTATACGAAACAATGCTTATAATTGTAGGTGACAGGTGGTGATATCATGTTTAGAATTGGAGAATTTTCAAAGCTGACACAAATTTCAATACGGATGCTCAGATACTATGACGAAATAGGACTTTTAAAGCCTGCCAAAATCGATAAATGGACCGGGTATCGCATGTACTGCGCCACGCAGATACCTATTCTCAACAGAATCGTGTATCTGCGCGACAGTGGCTTTAATGTTGCAGAAATCGCGTCAGCTCTTAACAAAAGAGATGATGGATTGCTTGTGGAACAGCTCGATGAAAAATACGCAGAAATAGAAAAAACAATTCAAAGTGCACAGGAAAAGTTAAGGAAAATAGAACTTGCGAAGAAGGAAATCTTAAACGCGAAAAATGAAATGCACTATAATATATCAATCAAATCCATTCCTGGTTATGAAGTCCTTTCCCTGCGCAGGGTAATAGCGGACTACTATGCCGAGGGCGGACTATGGCAAGAGCTATCCGCTTTCGCCGAAAAAAATCATATTATTATATCCAATGACACTTTCTCTATTTATCACGATAGCGAATACAAAGAAACTCTTGTTGATGTTGAGCTATGCGCTCCTGTAAAAGATTATTTCAGGAGCACTGATATTTTTATATGTCGAAACACCGAGCCCGTACCGGCAATGGCTTGTACCATGGTATATGGAAATTTTTCTAATATAGCCGGGGCATATACGGCTTTTGCCGAGTGGCTGCAAAAGAACAGCCAATATAAAATGTCCGGGCAAACGCGGCAAATCGTTCATCGCGGGCCGTGGAATGAAAATGATCCTGAAAAATATTTGATAGAACTTCAAATCCCCTTGACCCTCACATGATGTGAGGGTTTACGCTGTTCTCACATCAAATATAAGGAGGATATGATATGAATAATTTAGCAGTACATCCAATCGGAAAGATTTGCAGCAGTGAAAACAGTACCTTTATTGAGGTGGATAAAAATTATATTCCGGCTTTGCAGGCGCTGGATGGTTTCAGCCATATCAATGTGCTTTGGTGGTTCAGCGATTATGATGATGAACAATCACGTTCTGTACTGCAGACAGAACAGCCTTACAAAGGCGCTCCCGAAATAATGGGAATCTTTGCCACAAGATCGCCTGTACGCCCTAATCCGATAGCTTTGACTACGGCAGAAATCATTCGAATTGACTTTGAAAGGGGCGTTATTCAAGTTGCTTTTATTGACGCAAATGATAACACCCCGGTACTAGACATCAAACCCTACACACCCAGCTTTGACAGAGTGGAAACTCCCGGTGTCCCTGCATGGTGCGGCCAGTGGCCGAATAGCACGGAAGAATCCGGCTGCTTCGATTGGGAAAAAGTTTTTAATTTTTAGGAAGTATGTTTTATAACGGAATCATTACCCTGCTGAATGCTGAACTTTAAATACTGCATTTTCATACTGACGAAAAAAACATGCAAAAACACGCAAAATATATGCTTGATACTACACCACGCAAGTGCTACGGTAAATATGGTAATGCGTTATGCCTTATTACAGCCATAGCGATAAGCAGTTGCGAAATTGCAGCTTATTCGAAGGGAGCAGGATTATAGAATGAACACGAATGTAAAGAAGGAGGAACGCTGCCTGCGCGTAGGTGTGCTGGGATGCGGCATTATCTGTCAGGCAGCTCATCTCATCGGAAGCAGTAAGGCTAAAAATATTCATTTGCAGGCGATTTGTGACGTTTCTGAGGAACTCTTAAATAAAATGGCCGCCGTTTACGAGCCGGACAGCATCTATACAGATTATGAAAAAATGTTGGCGGATTCCTCTGTAGAGGCAGTCATCATCGGAATCGGCGACCAGTTCCATGTCCCCTGTGCAAAACAGGCTATTTTAGCAGGCAAGCATGTGCTTTTAGAAAAGCCGATGGGTGTTTCCATCGAGGAATGTCTGGAACTGAAAGAATTGGCGGAAGAAAGAGGCCTGCTTTTGCAAGTCGGGCATATGAAGCGCTATGACGAAGGGCTGCAATATGCGAAACGATTTAAGGAAGAGAAAATGGGCGAAATTACCACCTATAAAGGCTGGTACTGCGACAGTATCGGACGCTATACGCTGACCGATAACGTCATGCCCATCCTTTATTCCAGCGCATCTATGAAAAAACCGGACGGGAATCCAAAGGCCATACTGGACCGCTATTATCTTCTCGGTCACGGCAGCCATTTGTTCGATACCGCTCTTTATTTTATGGGACCCGTTCGGGACGTTTCCGCCCGTTATGTTCATAAGGAAAATCTGCATTCGTGGCTCATCGACTGTAACTTCGAAAGCGGCGCCATCGGAAGCTTAGACCTTACGGTGGCTATTGCCCAGCACTGGCATGAAGGTTGTGAACTTTACGGTACACAGGGAACCATTTATGCAAAGACGTTTAATCCTTGGGAGTTCCGTTCTTCTATCGTAGAGTGCTTCGATAAGTCTGCGGAAACCGCTTTCACTCCAGCTGCCTTTGACGGGCAGTTCTACCGCAGAGAGCTGGAGGGCTTTGCGAGGAGTATCCTGGAGAGAAGTCCATGCACAGGCGCGACCGCACAGGACGGTATTATGATCATGCAGGCGTTAATTGCTACTTACCAGTCCGTGCAAGAGGCCGGAGCATGGGTGGCGCTTAAAGACGTAAACGGAGGATTATAAGAAATGGAACCAGGAATCTTTTCCCGCACCTATGAAACAGACAGTATAGAGGAAACCTGCCTGCGAATGAAGGCCGGAGGGCTTACCCATACGCAGTTCAATCTGATGAACGCCGGAATACCAACTCTGCCGGAGACTTTCGATGAGAGAAAAATGGAAGAAATAAAGGCGGTAACCGGTAAACATGGAATTATCCTGGATGCGCTTTCCGGTACCTTCAATATGATTGACCCCGATGAAGAGGCAAGAAAAGCTGGATGCCAGCAGTTCGAAACCCAGTGCCGGATCGCCCGCATGCTGAATATTCCTATCGTCACTCTCTGTACCGGCTCCAAAAACAAGGAAAGCAAGTGGAAATGGCATGAGGATAACGAGAAGCAATCCTCCTGGGATGATTTGATCCGTTCCACAGATGCTATATTAAAGTATGCCATGGACAATCACATCGTTCTGGGCGTGGAGACGGAGGCCAGCAATATTATCAACACACCGGAAAAAGCCCGCAAATATTTGGACTGCATGGGAAGCTCCAATATTAAAATCATCATGGACGCCGCCAATCTCTTTCGAAAGGAGCAGGCAGCCGATATGTCCCACATCTTGCAGGAGGCTTTCGACGTCTTGGGAAAGGATATTGTTCTTGCCCATGCAAAAGATTTTACAGCAACGGAAAGCATGGAATTCGTCGCGGCAGGAGAAGGAATGCTGGACTTCAGGCTCTATATTTCCTTACTGCGCAGGAGCGGATATAAAGGCCCTCTCATCATGCACGGACTGTCAGAGGCACAGATCGCAGGGAGCAGGAAATTTTTGGAGGAGATAATTGCAGATGCGTGAATTCATACACCAAGGTTTAAAGCTGGAATACGAAGTGTCAGGAACAGGAATTCCTCTTCTGTTTCTTCACGGAATGGGAGGAAGCACTAAGCAGATTCATTCTGCCTGTCAACCGTCACAGAATATACAGCTAATCGCCATGAACCAGCAAGGGCACGGCGAAAGCGATGTGAACTGGGAACACTTGGATTTCAATCGTCTGGGTGATGACGCTGTCTCGCTGCTGGATAATCTGCATATTGAGAAAGCTTATCTTGCCGGCATCTCTATGGGCGCTGCCGTCAGTCTGAATGCCGCCTCCAGATATCCCGACCGCGTTAGGGGACTGCTTCTGATCCGAAACGCTTGGACGGACAAGCCTATGTCCGAAGAGGTAAGAACAGCTTACCGAGACTTAGGGATGTCACTAAAAAACGGAGGGCCGGAAGCCTTTTATCAAACAGAGGGCTGGAACATCGTGAAGGAGTGCTCTTCCTATACAAAGCAGGCCTTCCTTTCCCCCTTTTTCGAACCTGCTTCCGTAAAGAACTGGCAAAAATATCTGATTCTTCCGGGCAAGGCTCCGGTAGACTCTCTTACCGGCCTCACTATGCTGAATATGCCGGTCACCATATTGGCAAACAAAAACGACTTATGTCATCCCTACGAATACGGGGAATACCTACACACACATATCCCCGGCTCCACATTTGTTGAAATTCCCGACAAGGACAGCGGCAAGGCTGAGCATAACGCAATGATAAATCAAGCGCTTCATTCGCTCCTTCCTATAAGTTCGTAATCTGCACATACCAGCTTTTTTCCATTCGGAAGCAGATATTCGCCTCCATAAATTTTGCCGTAGCCTATGGATTGCATGGCGGCATTAAGCCTTTCTTCTTTTATTTCATGATGTACCCTGGCTATGCCATCAAAAGAATGCAGATAAGGAGAATCGGAAACGAATCCCTCGTCCACGTTCACCTGAATGATGCATGATACATAAGGCGCGCCTGCCTCTACTGCCACATGTAGAAATCTATCATAACCGATATATTCTATCAGCAGATTCGCAACAATTAAGTCACAGTGAGGAAGCGTTATGCCGTCCGATAGCAAATCGACGCATAGCGGCGAAAAGATACCCGAAAGATCAGGGTAACGGTGCAGGCACTCCGCTAAATATTCCTTGTTGATGTCGACACCGTATACCCGCTTGATTCTCTGCGCATCTATATGCTCCAGACCATTTCCTCCGGCAATCCCTAATATCATTATGTCAGATACTTGATAGCGGTAAAACTGAGCCTTCATCATCTCGTTCAGCGCTTGAAGCTGTTTGACGGATGCAAGGCTCATATGCTTTTCGTAATCGGTTAAATCAATTTCTTCCCATGGATTCATTGCCCTCTCCCCTCTGCTTTTTTGCAGCTTCAGTTTCACCAACATGATAAAATATTAACGGAAAGAAATACAAATGTCAAACGCTTGGATTTACATCCTTCTCATTCCTCTCCAGATTCATAAACACCGCCAGTCCCACCGGCAGACATATCATCCCTGCGATTCCAAAAAGCTTCAAGCCAATAAACATGGCAATCAGTGCTGCTAGCGGATGAAGTCCTATCTGTTTACCCACAATCCTTGGCTCCACCGTATTTCTGATAACCGTAATCACGATATATAGAACAAGAATTCCCACTGACATCGGAATATCTCCCAGAACAGCCATAATAACCGCCCACGGAAGCAGGATTCCACCAGTTCCAAGGACCGGAAGTATGTCGAAAACGGCGACAGCCAGAGCTACCAGAATCGCATAAGGAATTCTTAAAATTAAAAGTCCAACGCTTAGTTCCACAAAAGTCAGCAGAAATAGCAGCATGTATGATTTTAAATAAATCCCTACAATATTTTTTATATATTCTATCATCTTCCGAATATCATCTTCCTTGCTCTCCGGCAAGAACCTCTTGGCAAATCCCACAATCTTATCGAAATCCGCTGCCATGAAAAACGTAGAGACCACCGTTATTACAAGTCTTACAATAAGGCCTGGGATCCCCGATGCTCCCGCTGAAAGCACTTTTACCGCACTCATGGATAAATTGGAAATATATTGTCCCAGATTCTGTGATATCTCCCGGAAAAATCTATCGATCTTTTCCGCAGTCTCTGCATTCTGAGAGGCCGCAGTCATCTCAAGCTTGTCCGCCACTTGGTTCAGAAAGGGCAAAATATTGCTCTGATATATTTCCGGAAATGAAATCATCAGATTCCCCGCCGCAGTTACAAGCTTCGCTCCCATTCCAAGTGCAAAGAAGAAAAGAGCTCCATATAAAAGAACCGTAAAGAAAATGGACAGAAACCTTTTCTTTCTATTGGAATCTCCGGCCATTTTTCTTACCGGTATCTGTATGACACCTGCTGCCAAAAATGCCAGGATAAACGGTGTCAGTACCGGCAGAAGATAGCGGCCCGCTATCCATATAGCCCCCGCTATCAGCAGATAGAATATAACATCTATAATAAACTTTTTCTTTTTTTCCATTTATACGTCCAAACATCTTTTGTTCTCTCCATATCCTCTATTATCCTTGATATTTTCTCATAATCCGCTGCAGTGATTTCCAGTAAATAGCATACGCTCTTTTCATTTCTCCTCTTATGTTTTCTTGGGTACTCCCTGTTAAATCCCCTCATATTGAAGCTATAATAATACTCACTTTCGGCATCAAGTGCAACCGATGTATGAGTATATCCTCTTCCGCCGACCCAGTAGATAAAGTTCGAGAAAGCGTTGTAATATCTGGTAAACAGTATGGAAATCACCTTCTTTTCTTCTTGTTCCAAGCCTCTATCCTCTCTTAAAAATATATTTTTTCAGAAAAACCCTAATTGGCACCTCTTTGCCTTCTTTGATTTTGCTAATGTTATCCATATGCTTGTAAATCATGCACCCGCTGCAGGCGGCCATCAGCACGAATACTCCAACAAGCCGCATTTGAAACGTCATAATAATAGGAAAAAGCACCGCCGCCGAAAAGGAAATGCTGCATCCGTAATTAAATACAAAAGCTAAAATACAGCCGATTACAAGCAGTATCAGAAAGTACTTCCAATTCATTGCCAAAATAAAGGCAGGGTTGATGCCCCCTAACATATAGCCGATTATTATACTTAAGCTTATTTCCACTTCCATTTCCTGCCTTTGCTCCCTTCTTTATCTTTTCTAATTAAATAATACGCTTCTACCTATTGATATCCTGAACAACGGCGGCAGGAACCACAGCCTCCCTGTTCTTCCAGCTTCCTTTCCGCTACTTCCCTGGACTCTTTCCACAACCTGTCCGCGACAGGTGCCCACTTCTCGGCTATTTCTACGCATTTGTCAGAGAATTCCTCAGCAGACTCCAGGTTCTGATAATCCGTACTCCTAGCCCCGCTCCTTTCCACGATATTTGTCAGTCTTCCCGGATTGTCCAGCACAGGGCAGGGTCTTAACATATTGTCATTCCAAGGCTGATTATCGTGATAACCCATAAAGAGAGGCGACTGATAAGCTTCTAACAAGGTTTTCTCTCTGATATTGGAATCCGAATAGTGTATAAATGCGCAAGGCTCGATATCCCCGTTCGCATTGATATGTAAATAGCAGCGGCCTCCTGCGATGCATCCGCCGACATATTCTCCGTCGTTCCAGAAATCTACGGTAAACAGGGGCTTGGTGCTTCTATATTCGCGAATCTTGTGATACATCATTTCTCTTTGCTCAGCCGTCGCCATCAGTTCCTTCACCGCACCCTTTCCAACAGGCATATAGGTGAAGAACCATGCAAATTTTGCCCCCATATCCACCATCTTGTCGAAATATTCTTCACTGCCGATCACCTCCGCATTGGCGCTGGTATAACAGCAGGAGATTCCAAAGGGCAGCTTTTTTTCTTTTAAAATATTCATAGCACTTATAATCTTCTTATAGGTTCCCTCTCCGCGCCTGGAATCGGTAGCCTGCTCGAAGCCCTCGATGCTGATTGCCGGAATGAAGTTTTTCACTCGAAGCATTTCACCGGCAAAAGCCTCATCAATTAATGTTCCATTGGTAAAGGCAGAAAAAACGCAATCCGGATGGTCTTCGCACAGACGGATAATGTCCTTCCTGCGGACCATAGGCTCTCCTCCGGTAAATAGATAAACATATGTCCCAAGCGCCACCCCCTGTGTCACGATGCCGTCCATTTCTTCATAAGTGAGATTCATATGATTGCCATACTCTGCCGCCCAGCAGCCTGTACAGTGAAGATTGCAGGCACTGGTAGGGTCCATCAGAATTGCCCACGGTACATTGCAGTTATATTTTCTCTTATTTTCCTTCTGTCTTTGATATCCCAGCAAGCACCCATTAATAATGAAGTTTTCAAACAATCGATTTCTGACACCACTGTCAATATCATTCCACAGACTCATGATCAATCGATACCAGTTGCCGTCCTTATCCTCCACAACCTGGCGAACCGCATTCCTTTCCTTTTCGAGCGTATTTTTCACATCGAATTTGTCGAACCAGTCGAGAAGCTTAGGCAGGTTGGTTTCCAGATCCTTATCCATATAGGCCAGTGCCTTCTTCACCGCAAATACTTCCATATTTTCAATAATTGCCATATCTTTAGTCCTCATCTTTCTTTTGTTTACTCACTAATTTTTACTGTTCTTCTGTATCTTCTGCGTCTTCCACTTTTTCTAAGAAAGTATCTACAAATTTTTCTTCTATCTTTTTGTAGCCGCCTACTACGGTATTTTCAATTTTTTTGTAACCGCCAACAAACGTATTTTCCACCTTTTGGTAAGCTTCTGTAACATTCTCAGCTGTCTTTCCGACTTTTAATCTGTATTCACTCATAGCGAATTCTCCTTCCAAGTTGTTTTATTTTTAATGATAAATTAATGCACTCGCTTTTTCGCACACTGTATAAAGCTCATCGTATTTTCTGTCGATTAAGGGAGTTACTTCTTCTGTCTTCTTACTTTTTATTTCCCGGAACACCGGATAAGAAACTACCCAGCCCAAAAATGCCGGAACCGCTAAAAGAATACTCAAAGGTACATTTCCTCCTGTCACCGCAAACACTGAACCCGCCATAAAAGCCGTTCCCATCACACCTATTACATACGCCGCCGCAGAAGCCTTTATCCCTTTTGACTGCTCCAATGCCGCAATATCGTTGGCACAAGCCTCAAACTGTCTCTGAAGTCGTGTCAGTTCAGCCTTATTACGAATCTTTCTGTCTCTCTTGAATTTCAGAATAATGGAATCCACCTTATCGATAGGCTCGCTGATTCCCTCTTCTTTCCAGCCGAAGCACGTGTAATGATCTTCATATAGATTCATCATTTTCTTCTTTACCTTCACTTCACGATACTCAAACCCAACAAAATCCTTCTTCATTTCTTCTTCACCCATAGTCATTCTCCTTTCCAATAAACTTACTTTATTCAAATTAAACAAGTTGCTTTGCATAGCCTTGTGCGCCACCGCCCCAGCTTAACAGGCCCTCACTCTTCATCCACAGCAGCTCATCCTTCATTGTCTCTTTAAAAGGACGCACCTTATAACCCAGCTCCTTCTCTGCCTTTTCATAGGAGAAATCATTGTTACGTGCCAGATTATACACGGCAAAGGAAGTCAGCTTTCCGGGCTTTCCTTTTACCTTTGCCATAAAATCCCCAACCTTACCCAATAACTTCGCCGTTTTGATAGGTATGATAGTTTTTACATTTTTACAGCCTGTGATGCCGGATAATAGGTTGAACATTTCCCTTATGGCCACTAACTGGTTCGCCATAATATAACCCTCTCCCTTTCTGCCTTTTTCGGTGCAGGCAATACAGCCCTCAGCCAAATCCCTCACATCCACGGAATTAAAATAACCTTCTATACCCGCAGGCATCTTACCGCTTACATATTCTATAATGAACGAACTTACCGGTCCGTTTGCAAAATCGTTAGGCCCGCAGATACCGCTGGGAAATACTATGGAGGCATCCAGATCGTATTTCTTTACGGCATCCAGTACGGACTGCGTTGCCTCTGCCTTCGTCTTACCATAGAATCCGATAACTTTATCCGGCGAAAAACTGCTTACCTCCGAAATGGTCCTGCCTTCCGGCAGCTCCGGAATGGCGCTGGTGGAGCTGATATACACTAACTTCCTCACATTGTTTTTCACACACATATTCAAGATGTTCCTGGTCCCGTTCACGTTGACCTGATAAACCTTCTCGCTATAACCGTCCGCCACGGTCACAATACTGGCGCTGTGAATGACAATGATATCCTTTCCCTCCTCCATCAGCTGCTTTGTAATATTGCTTCCTAACAGCCCCGCTGCACCTGTCACTAAGTAAATTTTCTTATTCATCTTATTTCTCCTTGTTTATAAATTTTTGTTTATCGTGTTTTCTTTGCTTTATATGTGCATTATAGGCACCTAATGTTTTGGTACTGTTTGTGTATTGTTTCTGTTTTATTAAAAGCAAACTATTTTGACCAAAATATATAGACCGCTGCAAATAATATAAACTATACTATTTGCAGCGGCCTATTCTCATACTTACTTCTTGTATTTGCTATTCTATTATTGTTTCGATTACTTTTATTTCAAGCTATTGACTGAAAGTTTCTCCTCCAGACTCAAATCAGCAGCTTACTTCCCTTTTCACAGATTTCATAAATCTCATCAAACTTTTTTTCAATCAAAGGATTCACTACCTTCGACCGCTTTTCCACCAGTCTCTTGTAAAGAAATACCGGAAGAAGCCAGCCCGTGAACGCCGGTACCGCAAGCAGGATACAGAGGATGATTCTAGGCGGCTGTGCTGTTACCGCAAATACCGCGCCCGCCATAAATGCCGTACCTATAATCCCTACCGTCAGCGCAAAAATCATCGCCAGAGTACCCTTTGACCTTTCCAGCTCCTCGATATCACTGACACAGGCCTCAAAGTTTCTTTGAAGCCTGGTCAGTTCCATTTTATTCATTATCTTCCGGTTCCTCTTCATATGCAGCGTTACCTTATTCTGGTTCGGATGATGACCGGCACGGCTATTGCCGTTAAGAACGTTCTCACTTCTGTTGCTATCAATTTCCCAGCCGAAGTTCTCATATCCGTCGATCAAAAAGGAGGTCTTCGATATATCCGCGGATACCTCCATATATTCATATCCCACGAATTCCTTATTCTGTTTATCCATCTCACTCATCGCTATTCTGCCTTTCCCCCATGCCGTCAACTCCCTCTGCCGCGGGCATAGTCACGGTAAAGGTACTTCCCTTCCCTTCTTCGCTGAATACGTGGATATCGCCATCCATCAGATGCAGGACCCTCTGTACCAACGCCAGTCCCAGTCCGTTTCCTTCCATGGAATGGGAAGTGTCGCCTTGGTAAAATTTATCGAAAATATGGTTCATGCTTTCATGGTTCATGCCGCATCCGGTATCGGATATAGATACCGTAATGCTGTCTTCTGTCGATGCCTGACAGATAGCAACCCTTCCTCCGGCATCGGTGAACTTGATGGCATTGGAAAGCAGATTGTTCCAAACAAGCTCCATAAGGTTAGCATCGGCATTTATCATGGCTCTATCCTCTATATCCACCTCCAGGTCAATTTCCTTCTCTTCCCACAAGTCTTCGAAACGTATAGCGCATTCACAAAGCTGCCTGCACACGTCATAAATCTCCATTTCCGGCGCAATCCTTTGATTTTCCAGCTTATTCAATTTCAAAATATTGCTCACCAAATCCGAAAGCCTCGTTGCGGCCTCCTCAACCGTAACCGCATATTCCGCACGCTTCTCCTCCGATAAGCTTTCTTTTTGCAGCATTTCTGCATAATTTTTAATGATGGAAATAGGTATCTTCATCTCGTGGGAAACGTTGGAAACGAAATCCGTCTTTAACGTCTCGATGCTTCCCAGCTCCTCAACCATTTTATTAAAGTCCAAAAACATGACGTCCACATAATCCAGTCTGTCAGGCCTGTGCAGCGGCTTTAAAAATACGGAGAAATCTCCTCCTGCCACTTTTTTCGTGCCATCAGCCAGAATCTTTACCGGTTTTTCATAATATCGCTTGTTATAGTAGTTGATAAGCAGCGTGAACACTGTCGCGGCAAACACCCAATAGCTGTGCATGAACATGACCCGTGAAAAGCTGATGGCCGTATAATCGATATATTCTCCTAAGATAAGAGATTGTATCGTCGTCATAACTACCAGCACCAAGAAGATTAAGATGAAAATGGAGAACCGTCCTCTTTTTTTCCTTAACCGGTATTCCGCCTTTTTTGTTCCGCTCATAGCAGCACCGCCTTATATCCCAGACCTCTTACCGTCACGATTTGAAAGCCGTCGCATTCCGACAGCTTATCCCGAAGCTTCGTCACATAAACATCCACCGCGCGCAGGCTCGTTTCCGTATCCACGCCCCAGAATTCGTCCATAAGCTGTGCTCTTGAAAAAGTCTTTTTCGGGTAGGATAAAAGCTTGTATATGATATTGAATTCCCTCGTGGTCAGGCTGATTTCCTCCCCATCCACCGACGCACTGACAGCATCCGCATCCAGCTCCAGATTGCCTACCTTCAGCTTCCTCTCCATCTCGATGTTAGCGCGGCGCAGAAGAGCCCTGACCCGCAGGAGCAGCTCGTCCAGCTCGATAGGCTTTACCATGTAATCATCTATACCAAGCTGAAACCCTCTTTGCTTGGAAGAAAGGTCGTCTTTCGCCGATATGAATAAAATCGGGATACTCCGATTCACCTGCCTTACAGTTCTCGCGAACTCGAAGCCATCGATTTTGGGCATCATGATATCCGAGACGATCAGTTCATACATGTTGTTATACATCTCATCATACGCCGCCTCCGGCCCCAGACAACCTTTGGCATGAAAACCACTGTCATTCAAATAGGTGCAGACGACCTTGTTCAGTTTTTCATCGTCCTCCACAACAAGTATGTTTATCATAGCAATATCCCTCTCTTTCTCACAGTCTGTAAACTTCCGTTTTCTTCTCCTTCGCCGCCATACGGATCATACGGATTCCCATGATAAGAATCATCAGACATACCACAGTCCCAGTGGCTGCGTTCATAGGCCTGATAAATTCATTATCTCCTCCAAACGAAGCAAACATGGCTGTCTGTAAGGATAGAATGGATACGAGCGCATCCGCAAAGCCAATATCCCGAATGGCCGTCAGCAGCATCTGCTTCATTCTTCCTGCCTTCACCACATTCCAGGCGGAAAGAATAATTTTATAAAAAGTATAGGCCGCAACGGCAAAAATCAAAAACCCCGGATAGCTCTTCCCCTGCCCTTTCAGCACCATCAGCATCACGGTGCCTCCCAGCGCGATCGTCATCATAATAAATGAGATACCGCACCTATGATAGATAGTAATCTCTCTGCTCCTGCGTTCCCCAACCTCTTCCAGTCCGGCTGCTTTCTTCGCATACCATATCGCACTATACCTCATAATGCTCAGCACAATATAATAAGCCGCCATAGACCCGAACCAGGGAGATCTGCTGACAATTCCCACAATGCCATTAAAAATCGCAAAAACCATATTGATTCCCAATCCGGGAACGGCAAGCAGCACAGTCCGATACTTATAATCGCTGAAAACCCGGTTCATAAACGGATTCTCATAAATCGCAGGCTTTAATTTCTCCCTGATTCCGTAATTAATATCCCGTATCAAATAATAACAAGCCCCAAAGAATATTATCGCAGCAGCAGTATCGATAATGATCCTGACCGCAAAGGGAAATAGCCCATAAATCACATCTGCTAAGGACAGTATGACAAATATAATCGCCAATGTATAGCACAAAATCTTTTTACCTGAGCTTAAACTTGGTATTTTCAGCCTTTTCAATACATGCAGTACCTCCGGTACTTTTAATATTTTCAATTCTGAAAAGTCAAATTTCCTCTTTCGATTCCTTCCTCTCATTTATGGACTGCTCCTCATAAAA
>JAEWPN010000150.1 GCA_023399455.1 Bacillota bacterium | reverse complement strand
TTATGATACACATAAATAACAATGGAAACGAAGTTTTCACCGTAAAAAGTAACAGAATTGTACAAAAAAAGTGAAAGTGAAAGCTATAAAAGAGACGGAGGAATAAGTCAAATGAGTGACAGGAATGAAAACAAAGAAGTAAGCACAAATAAAGAAGGATACGAGGGGAAGAAGAAAGGGGGCTATTTGCCCACAAGGCTTTCATTGACGATTCGCCTGTTGGTTGCCGCCTATTTAGTTTATATCGTATATTCTCTTAAGGGCGTAAATGAAAAATATGCGGGAACAGAACTGGTATTCTTTATTATAGCAATGGTCGCATTCAGCATTATTGCTGTATTCTTAATTGTACATTCACTCCGCGCACTGTCTACCGGAAGATATGTGGGCGGAGCTATGGATACAGACAGTATGGATGATGCCCCGGAATACCCGGCAAACTCTGATGAATCTGCGGATGAAGAAGAAAGAAATGAATAGAGGATAAATGGCTGTGACTCCGCGGCATACTCATATAATTACGCCCGCGATTAAGGAATAATAGTTGTATATATACAAATATAAAAAGTTGCATCGTATTTGTGCATAAAAGATATGAAAGCTTGTTGACAAAAAGAAAAACGAAGCATAATATATAAATACAAGATGGGTGTAGGAATTAATTTATGTAAAATAAACCTACAAAAAGTTACAAAATGTAGCAAAATGCACAATAAATATTGTTTTATGACAAGTCCTCATGTAAAAACGGAATTGGAGTATTCTTTTAATTTCCGTACAATGTCATACAAATAATTGCACGTCTTGTAAGCACAAATTAATCCGATGTACTATTATTCCAAGGGAGGAAAAAGTATGAAAAGAAAACTCTTAAGTGCCATCATTAGCGTAGCTATGGCAGCAACTCTGTTAGCGGGCTGTGGAAGCACAGCTGCAACAACGGAGACTCCGGCAGTGACAGAGACTACAGAAGATACGGCAGCTCCTGCAGAGGATACAACAGAACCGGCAGCAGATACAGCAGCGTCAGGCGCCGGCAAAAAAGTAGGTGTAGCAATGCCTACCCAGTCATCCGAAAGATGGATCAACGACGGCGCGAACATGAAGAGTCAGTTGGAGGCACTTGGATATGAGGTTGATCTTCAGTATGCGGAAGATGATGTTCAGGCTCAGGTTTCTCAGATTGAGAATATGATTGCCGGCGGTGTAAACTGCCTCGTAATCGCATCTATCGACTCTCAGGCACTCGTTAACGTTGAAGAACAAGCTAAAGCGGCAGGCATTCCGATCATCGCATATGACCGTCTGCTTATGGACACGGATGCAGTTTCTTACTACGCGACCTTCGACAATAAGGGCGTAGGCACTGCGATCGGTAAATATATCGAAGAAAGCAAAGATTTACCGGCGGCTAAGGCAGCAGGTGAATCCTATACCATCGAATTCTTTATGGGTTCTCCTGATGATAATAATGCAGTAATGTTATATAACGGAGTTATGGAAGTGCTGCAGCCTTACCTCGATGACGGTACGCTCGTATGTAAATCCGGGAGGACTTCCTTTGAAGATACATGTATCTTAAGATGGTCTCAGGAAACAGCTCAGCAGAATTGTGAGAATTATTTAACCGGTTTCTATGCGGATGATAAACTCGATATCGCCTGCTCGGCATTCGACGGGTTCGCATACGGTATTAAAGCAGCTCTTGAGGGCGCTGGCTACACCTTAGGTGAAGGCTGGCCGCTCATCACCGGACAGGATGCAGAGCTTATGGCAGTTAAGAACATCATCAGCGGATATCAGACAATGTCCATTTACAAGGATACACGTCTCCTCGCTGAAAAGTGCGTAACGATGGTTCAGGCAGTTTTGGAGGGTTCTGAGCCTGAAATCAACGATACCGAGCAGTACAATAACAACAAGCTCGTAGTTCCTTCTTATCTTTGCACACCGGTAGCGGTTGATTCCGGCAACTATGAGGAAATTATTGTTGACGGGGGATACTACACAGCTGATCAGTTAGCTGAATAATAAAAAAGTGTGGGCGGCGGCATAGTGCTGCCGCCTTCTTAATATTTGAAAAAGATAATTATGAAGGCGCTGAACAGATATGCAGAAAGGAAGTTATGCGGATGTCTGATTATATATTGGAAATGAATCACATAACAAAGGCTTTTTCGGGAGTAAAGGCTTTGGATGATGTCAATTTGAAAGTGAAGCGAGGAGAAATCCATGCGTTATGCGGAGAAAATGGGGCCGGTAAATCGACATTGATGAACGTTCTGTCGGGAGTTTACCCTTTCGGCTCCTATGACGGCGATATTGTATATAATAACGAATTATGTAAATTCCACAGTATTAGAGAAAGCGAAGCAAAGGGTATAGTTATCATCCATCAGGAACTTGCGCTAAGTCCCTACCTTTCTGTTGCGGAGAATGTATTTCTGGGAAATGAGCAGACCGACATAAAAGGTGTCATCAATTGGACGCATACGAGAAAGAGAGCTCATGAGATGTTAGAAAAGGTGGGGCTGGGAGATGAGAACATTAATGCCCCGGTGAATACCTTGGGAGTGGGCAAGCAGCAGCTCATAGAAATCGCCAAAGCGATGGCCAAGAAGGTGGAGCTTTTAATTTTGGATGAGCCTACGGCAGCGCTGAACGATGAAGAAAGCCGGAAGCTTTTGGAAATCATGCTGGAGCTTAAGAAGCAGGGGATTACCTGTATTATCATATCTCATAAGCTGAACGAGATCGAATATGTATCCGATGCCATTACCATAATCCGTGACGGACATACGATAGAGACTCTGGAAAAAGGGAAGGACGAATTCTCCGAGGACAGAGTGATTAAGGGAATGGTAGGGCGTGAGCTCACCAACCGCTATCCGGTGAGGGAGGAAGTGGACATTGGAGAGATAATATTCGAGGTAAAGAACTGGAACGTATATCATCCGGACGATGTGCAGAGACAGATGATCAAGGACGTCAGCCTTCACGTAAGAGCAGGTGAGGTAGTGGGTCTGGCAGGACTTATGGGGGCCGGACGAACGGAGCTGGCGATGAGCATCTTCGGAAGGTCTTACGGGCAGAAGATTTCGGGTACCATTTTCATCAATGGTAAGGAAGTGACGCTTAAGTCGGTAAAGGATGCCATTGACAACAAGTTGGCCTACGTATCAGAGGATCGGAAGAATTACGGCTTAGTTCTGATCGATGACATCAAAAGAAATATGACGATGGCAGCGCTTAGAAACTTTTTCTCTAAGAAGGGTGTTGTAAACAGCAATGATGAAATTATTGCCGCAGAAGAATACAAAAAAAAGATAAATGTAAAAACAAATTCCATTAACCAAACGGTTAGTTCGCTTTCCGGTGGCAACCAGCAAAAGGTTGTTCTCGCGAAATGGATGCTGACCCAGCCCGATATACTGATTCTTGACGAACCCACAAGAGGTATCGATGTCGGTGCGAAATACGAAATTTACTGCATTATTAACGAGCTGGCAAAAGAAGGTAAGGCAGTAATCGTTATTTCTTCGGAAATGCCTGAAATTATAGGGACTTGCGATCGTGTATACATAATTAACGAAGGCGAGATAGCGGGCGAGCTGACAAAAGAAGAAATATCACAGGAAGGAATTATGCAGCGTATTATGGCACATAACAGAAAGGGTGAAAACTAATGGAAAAGAAGCAAACTGTAAATTTGGATATGAAGCAGTACGGTATGGTACTTGCTCTTATCGCGGTATTTATAATCTTTGCCGTCTTGACGGGAGGAAAAAATATGTCTCCTGCCAATATTAACAACCTGATTATGCAAAATGGTTATATTGTCATTTTGGCAGTGGGTATGTTATTATGTGTTTTGACAGGTAACATCGACTTAGGTGTAGGATCTATCGTTGCCTTGAGCGGTGCGGCAGTTGGAATTTTGATGGTAGATTTCAAGATGAATATGGCGGTCGCGATCTTGGCAGCACTGGTGATCGGCATCATTTCCGGTATGTTCGCAGGATTCTTCATTGCGAAGCTTAAGATTCCTCCCTTCGTTGTAACCTTGGCAACTATGCTGATGGGGCGCGGACTTACCTATACCTTGTTAAAAGCACAGACAAAGGGACCCTTGCCAACAGATTATACATACATCGGCGCCGGCTTCCTCCCGACGATAAAGATGCCCTTCGGAGGCAAAGAAATCGATCTGGTCTGTATCATTGTAGCGTTAGCGGCATCCCTGCTCATCATATTTTCTGAGCTTAAAAATATTAGAACGAGGAAAAAGTACGGTTTTGCTGTTAGCCCAGCCTGGCAGATCGTATTGAAGGAGGCTGTAATTCTTTTAGTTGTATGGTTCTTCTTCTATAAATTAGCGAGCTATAACGGCATTCCTTTCGTACTCATTATTATGGCCCTCCTCGTTGGAGTTTACCACTTCCTTACGAGTAGAACGGTTGCGGGACGTCAGATTTATGCTTTGGGAGGGAATGCTAAGGCGGCTCAGCTGTCTGGCATCAATACGGAGAAGGTATTCTTCTGGGTATATACCAATATGGGAATGCTTTCGGCAGTAGCGGGTATCGTACTTTCTGCACGTAATGCTTCGGCGACCCCGAAGGCGGGTGACGGTTTCGAATTGGATGCTATCGCTTCATGCTACATCGGAGGCGCAGCGGCAGCAGGCGGCGTAGGTACTATTATAGGTGCGGTAGTTGGTGCGTTCATCATGGGTATCCTGAACAACGGTATGTCGTTGTACGGCTGGTCCACGGATATTCAGAAAATAGTAAAGGGCGCGGTGCTTCTTGGAGCCGTTACCGTAGATATCTTATCCAAGAGAAAAAAAGGCTGATAAATAAGACTGGTATAAGGAGGCGGATGGCGTAGCGCGCCGTCCGGAAAGACCGTGGGAAAAAGTCAATCAAAATATATGGAGCTTGTAAACTGGATAAAAGAACAGATTGCGTCCAAAACTTTTCTTCCGGGACAGAAGATGTACTCGGAGAATGAATTGAAGGATATGTTTCATGTCAGCAGGCAGACGGTGCGCCATGCAATCGGTGTCTTGGAGAGCGAGGGAATTCTCATCAGAATACAAGGCAGCGGAACATATATTAATAATAAAAGGCAGGCGAATCTGGAAAACCGGACGAGAATCTCTGTGGTAACGACCTATGTGGATGGATATATTTTTCCCAAGACGATACAAGGAATAGAGAATGTACTGTTTGAAAACGGTTATTCTGTCCAGATAGCCTTTACTAACAATCAAAACAGCAGGGAGAAAACGATTTTGGAGGATATCTTAAGCCGGGACGAAGTTGCCGGTGTCATTATGGAGACTACCAAAAGCGGCATTCCTAATTCCGGCTTATATCTATATGCGGAGTTGCAGAAACGGGGTATTCCCATAATTTTCATAAATAGTTATTATCCATTGCTTCCTATTCCTCACGTTTCGCTTAACGACAGAATGGCCGGCAGGAAGGTGACGGAGTACCTGCTTGAAATGGGACATAGGAGGATCGGTGGTATCTTCAAGCTGGATGACGGGCAGGGGCATATGCGGTATGCCGGTTATCTGGAGGCTATGCAGAGTGCGGGCATGGAAGTGGAGGATTCTCACGTTGTCTGGATAGACACGGAGGATATCAAGCATCTGGAGAAGAAAAAAGGAACTATTCTGGAGCGCCTGGGCGGCTGCAGCGCAGTGGTCTGCTATAATGACCAGGTGGCCTTCGAACTGCTGGGGATGCTGGCAGATGCGGGTCTGAAGGTTCCGGAGGATATTTCTGTTGTAAGCATCGACGATTCGGAGCTGGCCGTTTTGGGAGACGTGGCTCTTACCTCGGTTCCTCACCCCATGGACAAATTAGGAGAAAAAGCAGCTAATAATCTGCTGCGGATGATAGAGAATCCCTCTTACGACGGCACATACGAGTTCGATGCAGAAATTGTGTGCCGGGACTCAGTGAAGAAAATAGTTTGAGAGCTTAAAAATAGCGCAAAAAGCCTTGTGGCAGGTGACGGTTTGTTACCTGCTTTTTTATCTGAAAAAAATCAACCTTTTACCCAAAAAAACACACTGTATTTCGACAAGCATTTGATATAATTTTATTGTGGGTATCTATATGGTAAAAAACGAAAATTTCACAGTGTATTAAGGAGGGAACGGTTATTTCATGAAAAAGATAAGTACGAAGTTTATGGCGGTTATTATGATAGTGGCGGCAATCGGACTTGCGGGAATGGGAATATTAGTTAATAATGTAAATGGAATACGTGTAGTATCGGAGCGCATTCTCTCGGGAGAGCTGCAGGATTATAGCGAGGCCTCCGAAATAGCAGCGGACTTCGAGATCATACATAAATCCGTGCTGAAGCATGTCATGACGGCCAAGGAGACGAAGATGGCTCTTGCGGAAAATGACATCAAGGCAAAACGTAAGAATGTGGATGCCCTTCTGGCATCTTATGCGACGAGGCTGGACGAAGAGAAGCAGGAAATCTACGACGAACTTATGGCTGCCTATACAATCTATCTGACGGAACTCGACAATATTCTGGAGGTCAGCAAGAGCGGGGATAAGTCTAAAGCGCAGACCTTGGTATTCAGCAATATTACCAATTACGAAAGTCAAATGGAGACTTGTCTTAGCCAGCTTCAAAGTCTGTCTCTAGAGAAAATGGAGGCAGGAAAACAGAGCGTGTATGCTTACACGGAGCAAGTGCCCCTCGTCAGCACTTTGTCCGTGAGCATTGTGATATTGGCTGTTGCCGTGGCTTATCTTATCGCCAAGTGGACGATTATTACGCCCATCAAACGAACAACAAAAGAGCTGAACCGGATTATAAAGAGTATCGAGGAGGAACGGGGCGATTTGAGTCTCCGTGTATCGGAGAAGTCCAAGGACGAGATCGGCGTGCTGGCTAAGGGCATTAACCGTTTCCTCGTTATATTGGAGAGCATAATCGGAAATATGATAGATTCCTGTGAACAGATGGGTGAGGCACAGGGGAAAGTACGGGAGAACATCCATACAACAAATTACAGCGCACAAAATACCTCGGCGACTACAGAGGAGCTGGCGGCGGGCATGAAATGTGTTACGGATAATGTGGCAATGGTCGGAGAGGAAACCAGGAAGGTACGCTTGTCGGCTGAAGCCATGGCAAATCAGGCGAAGGAGGGTACCGGTTACGCGGGAGAAATCAGACAGCGTGCTAAGGGACTCCAGGAAAAAGCGATAGAGAGCAGGGAAGAGGCGAAGAACATTCTGGCACAGATTGGCAGCGCAGTGAACGATTCCATAGATGACACCAAGCAAATAGGAAAGATCACAGAGCTGACGGAAGATATTCTGGGCGTAGCAAGCCAGACCAATCTTCTGGCCCTAAATGCTTCTATCGAGGCTGCGAGGGCGGGGGAAGCAGGCAAGGGCTTTGCCGTAGTAGCAGAGGAGATAAGGATGTTAGCCGATAATTCCAAGCAGACGGCGAATAAAATACAGAACATTAGTGAAAAGGTGGTAACGAGCGTGGCGCAGCTTTCACAGGAGGCCTCCAAACTGCTTCAGTTTGTAAGCGGCAAGGTAATGGAGGATTATGAGGTGCTGGAGCATACGGGAGAGCAATACTTCACGGATGCGGCGACCCTTCATGAAATCATGGTGAATATCGCCCAGGCCTCGGATATGCTCAAACAGGCTATGGAGCGTGTTGCGGAAACGAATGAGGGCATCACTTTAACGGTAAATGAAAGTGCAGAAGGAATAAATAACGTAGTATATAATACGCTGGGAGTGGTAGACGGAATGAAGGAAATTGATCGCGCTCTTGAGGGAATGGTCCATGCCGTAAGCATACTGGAAAGCGAAATCAAGGTATTTGACAAAAAAGAGACTGAATAAGGATAGGAGCTTGAAGCATGTTAAAGGTTTTTCTGGTAGAGGATGAAATCGTAATGAGGGAGGGGATAAAGAACAATATTCCCTGGGAGGAGGAAGGCTTCGATTTCGTGGGCGAGGCCAGCGACGGCGAGCTGGCATACCCGATGATCAGGAAACTTTGTCCGGATATTATCATTACGGATATTAAGATGCCTTTCATGGACGGATTGGAGTTAAGCCGTCTGGTAAAGAAAGACTTTCCGGACGTGAGCATCATTATTTTGAGCGGTTACGATGAATTCGAATACGCGAAGGAAGCCATAAGAATAGGCGTTACGGAATATTTAGTAAAACCGGTTTCTTCGGCGAAGCTTTTAGAAGCTGTGAAGGAGATCGGCAGCCGTATCGAAAAGGAGAACGAGAAGAAAAAATACTTGGAGCAGTTCAAAAAGGAAATGAAGGAAATGGAGCTGCATGAAAAAGAGAAATTCCTGCATGAGATATTGTCTGGCAGAAGTCCTATGACGGAACTTCTGGAAAAGGGTAAAAAGCTGAACATACACTTGGCGGCGGGAGTTTATGATGTGGTACTTTTCATGATGCGCCAGTCGGAAGAGATGGAATGTACCTGCTCCAAGGAGCTTCCGGTAGCCTGGGACGCTGTTATGGAGCTGGCGGAACGGACGGAGAATATCTACATGTTCAACAGAGGGATAGATGGCGTGGAGTTCCTGCTCCTGGACGAGAATGAAAAGAGGATGGGGGAAAAACGGGAAGATTTCCTGAAGGAACTGGCAGGCATTGCATCGAAGTCCGGAGAGCTTCAGTATTTCGTTGGGGTGGGCAATGTGGTCAACCGGCTCAGAGAGGTTCATGAATCCTATGAAAGCGCCAGCAAAGCCTTTTCCTATCGTTATCTGATTTCCTGCAACCGCATCGTATATGCGGAGCACATGGAAGAAATGCGCGTGGGAATCGGGGGGAGCGAGGATACGGACATCGATTTGAAAGAACTGGACTTCGGCAAAATTGATCGAAAGATCATAAAGAATTTTCTCACCAAAGGGCTTTTGGAGGAGGTTTCCCACTTCATCGAGGACTATTTTTCCAGTTTGGGAAGCGGCAATGTGGAATCCATGCTGTTTCGCCAATATATAACTACTGATATGTACTTTGGCACAGTGGCCTTCGTGGAGGAGCTGGGATATGATGCCGATAATGTCATAGAGGTGTTTGGAGATTTCAAGACAATTTCGGAGGTTCTTCCTTCTGTTGAGAAGACGAAGGAATATTTGAAGAACATGATCGGGGAAGCCATGAATCTAAGGGACCAGATATCAGTGAAGAAATACGGCAGTCTCATCGACGATGCCAAGGCGTATATCGAACGTAATTTTGATTCTGAGGACATTTCCCTTAACAGTGTGGCTACTCATGTGAATATCAGCTCCAGCCATTTCAGCAGTATATTCAGTGGGGAGGAAGGTCAGACTTTCATTGAATATCTGACAGGGCTTCGCATGGACAAAGCGAAAGAGCTTCTTATGTGTTCCAGCATGAAAAGCTCTGAAATTGGCTATGCGGTAGGATATAAAGATCCGCATTATTTCAGCTATCTCTTTAAGAAAACACAGAATTGCACGCCGAAGGAATACCGAATGAGAGGCAAGGCGGGCAATGCCGACAATGCGGGTATGGAGGAAGCATGAAGAAACTCTTGAAGTTAATGAAGGCATTCCGGCTCAACGGGAAGCTGAACAGAAAACTGAACGTGATGATCGCTGTCATTATGGTTCCCTTTATCATTCTGGTGATTTATTTGCTGGTATCCATGATAAACTATTGTAACTCCTATAATCAGATCGTAAAAAATGTCTCTCTGGCAAACGGTTACAACATCGACTTCAAAAAGGAAATTGATGCCGGAATGTATCAGATTGCCATAGGCTCGGCAGTTCCTGAAAATATTCAGGAGAAAAAGGATATACGCAATCCTTACGAGGTGCTGGAGGAGGCGAGGACGGGTTTTACCAAGCTGCAGAAGTCCACGCTGGCGCCGGGCAATGCGAGGAGGGTAAAGAGACTTCTTAAGACCTTCGACACCTTGGAGAAGCGCATGCTGGAAATCTCGGAGGATGCTGGAGAAAGCGGACATTATGAAGAGAATCTGGTACGCCTCGACAACAATATCAGAATATTGACTGAGGTCCTTCAAGAGGCGATCCAGGAATACATCCATTACGAAACGGACCATCTGGAATCCGTAAGATATGAGTTGGAGCAGAAAGAGCAGGATGCGGTGGAAATCACTGTCGTCTGTCTGATCGTGGTTACAGCAGGAGCCGTAATGGTAGGCTTTGCCATTTCCAGAAGTGTGGTAAGACCAATCGTGGGCATGTGCAGGATCACGGAGGAGGTTGCCCTTGGCAACTTCGATGTCCGGGTGGAGGTGAATTCTTCGGACGAGACAGCCGTTCTGGCGGAAAGCTTCAATAAGATGATTGCGGATATGGGTGAGCTTGTGGAGCGGATCAAGCAGGAGCAGCTCAACCTTCGGGATGCGGAGCTGAAACTTCTGCAGGCACAGATTAATCCTCACTTTTTGTACAACACCCTGGATACTATCATATGGATGGCGGAAGCAGGAAAGAAGGAAGAAGTGGTCTCCCTCGTTTCCTCTTTGTCGGGTTTTTTCAGGACGACGCTCAGCAAGGGGCGGGATTATATAACGGTCCGTGAAGAAGTGTCTCATATAAACAGTTATCTGGAAATACAGAAGTTCAGGTACCGGGATATTATGGATTATAAAATCAATATTCCTGACGGCATGAACGAATATCCGATCTTGAAGCTTACCTTGCAGCCTTTGGTGGAAAATGCTCTTTATCATGGAATTAAGAATAAGAGGGGTAAGGGAGAGATCGAGGTTAACGGAAAAATTGAGGATAACCTCCTGATTTTTACCGTGAAGGACGATGGCATAGGAATGATGCCTGAGCAGATTCATACGCTTTATGAAACTATAGAGAAGGAGCATAGTGACAGCGAGGACACGGCGGGATTCGGACTGGCTAATGTAAATGAAAGAATACGTCTGAACTATGGAAAGGAGTACGGACTCACTTTCCGCAGCGTGTATGGGGAGGGGACTGTGGTAAGCGTTACGATACCTATATGAGTGTCCGTTACTCATTATAAGTGTATTTTACTTATTTAGAACAAAAAGAATAAAGAACGTAAAAAAATGAACTTTTTTCATAAAATAATTAAAAAAGTTCATTTTTTGTTCACAAATTAGTAAAAAATACCACTTTCCAAATAAAATATTCCCTTTCATTCCATGCGGAAATTGATAGAATGAATGTACCAAAACAATATAAGGAGGGTATTTAATGAAAAAGAAATTTTTAAGCGTTATTCTTGCGACAGCAATGGTAGCAACTATGGCGGGATGCGGCAGCGCTACTTCTGCACCGGCAGCGGCAGAACCTGCAGCAGAAACGGCACCGGCAGAGGAAGCTGCTCCCGCTGAAGAAGCTGCTGAGGAAGTGGCGGAGGAGCCGGCAGCTGAGGAAGCTTCCGACGATTTGATTGTTGTGGGCTATGCGCAGGTTGGTGCTGAATCCGACTGGAGAACGGCTAACACGGAATCTTTTAAGACGACTTTTACGGAAGAAAACGGCTATCAGTTGATTTTCGACGATGCACAGCAGAAGCAAGAAAACCAGATTAAAGCAATTCGTTCCTTTATTCAGCAGGAAGTTGATTATATCGTAGTAGCTCCCGTAGTTGAGACCGGATGGGAAACCGTTTTGGAAGAAGCTAAGGAAGCAGGCATTCCGGTAATTCTTTCCGACAGAATGATGGATGTTTCGGACGATTCTTTATATGAGTGCTGGGTAGGCGGTAACTTCGAAAAAGAAGGCGCTGATGCGGCAGCTTGGCTGAAAACATACTTAGAAGGACAGGGAAGAGGAGATGAGGAAATCAACATCGTTACTCTTCAGGGAACAATCGGTGCTTCCGCTCAGGTTGGACGTACAGACGGTTTCGCAAGCGGAATGCAGGACAACTGGGTTATGTTAGACAAACAGACCGGCGAATTCACACAGTCCAAAGGTCAGGAAGTTATGGAGTCCTTCTTAAAACAGTATCCTGATATCGACGTAGTTGTCTGTGAGAACGACAACATGGCATTCGGTGCAATCGATGCTATCAAAGCAGCAGGTAAGACATGCGGACCGGAAGGCGACATCACGATCATCTCCTTCGACGCAGTGGCAGCAGCTTTCGATGCAATGATCGCGGGCGACTTGAACGCAGCATTCGAGTGTAACCCGCTTCACGGACCTCGTGTAGCTGAAATCATTCAGAAGCTGGAAGCCGGCGAAAGCGTTGAGAAGATTCAATATGTAGATGAAGCTTACTTCGATACATCCATGGACGTTGCAGCGATCAAAGAGACACGCGCATATTAATATTAATGGTTTACATTAACTAAGAAATGCAAGGGCGGCGGGTGGAGAGTCTGGAATGGATTCTTCCCCGCCATATTTTTCATGTAAGTAGGATTAGGGTGTCAAAGGTCCTTTTGCGAACGTCTCAAGACAATATGCCCAAAACAAAAAGACTCCTGCGCCGAATTCCAATATATAAGAAGTTCTAATTCTCAGTCCATTTGAACCAAACATAACAAAAAACAAAAAACTCGCTGCGCTCAAACAGTTTTGTTTTCTGTTATGGCACAAATATCCAGAGAAAGAACTTCTAAATATTTTCATAGGCGCAGTCGTTCTTTTTGATATGGTCATATTGGTCCGAATATATTTAAAAAGGACCTTTTGACACCCTAATCCTAATAGGAAAGTGTTCCTAAAAATAAATGGCAAAGATATGATGTGAGATGATGAAAAAGTATGGCAGATTGTAACTGTGAAGATACTGAACAGTTATGGCAGATTTTTAAGGAAGGAATGAAGCCCAAATGGAAAACAGCCGTAAGGAAAATAAAATCGTATTGACGATGCGCCATATTAATAAAAATTTCCCCGGAGTTGTAGCCTTGGAAGACGTGGACTTTACCTTAAGGGCAGGAGAAATACATGCTCTTATGGGAGAAAACGGCGCGGGAAAATCAACATTAATCAAGGTGCTCACCGGAGTAGAGGAGTTCGAAACGGGAGAAATAATAATAGACGAAAGCCCCCATCCGATTATCAACAAATCGCCTCAGGAGGCGCAGGCAAACGGCATCAGTACCGTATATCAGGAGGTCAATCTTTGCCCGAACCTTACTGTGGCGGAAAATCTGTTTATAGGCAGGGAACCGAAGAAATTCGGGGCAATTGACTGGAAAACCATGAACAAAAAGTCTAAAGAAGTTTTAGGCAGTCTGGATATAAATATAGATGTAACAAAGACGCTGGACAATTACTCTATAGCTTTGCAGCAGATGATAGCTATCGCAAGAGCGGTGGATATGTCGGCAAAGGTTCTCATTCTGGATGAACCTACATCCTCTCTGGACGACGGAGAGGTGGAGAAGCTTTTTGCCTTAATGAGAAAGTTAAAGGCACAAGGAGTAGGAATTATATTCGTTACCCACTTTTTAGAGCAGGTATATGAGGTGTGCGACCGCATAACGGTACTTAGAAACGGTGCTTTGGTGGGTGAATTCGAAGTGGAGAAGCTGCCCAGGGTACGTCTCGTTGCTGAAATGATAGGTAAGGATTTTGACGATCTTGCCGCCATCAAGAAGAGTGGAGAGGGAGCGGGCAAGGTCGGCGAAGAAGTGGTAATCGATGCGAAGAAGCTGTATCATACGGGAACGATCAAGCCCTTTGATATTCAAATCCATAAGGGTGAAGTGATCGGGCTTACGGGCCTTTTGGGTTCGGGACGCAGCGAGCTGGCGCGGGCAATCTATGGTGCGGATAAGGCTGACGGCGGGGATCTTTTTGTAAAAGGACAAAAGCTTTTGGTCGGTGCGCCCATCGACGCGATGCAGGCGGGAATGGCTTATTTGCCGGAGAACAGAAAGGAAGAGGGAATTATTTCGGACCTTTCCGTAAGGGAGAACATCATTATAGCTCTGCAGGCGAAAAAGGGTATATTTAAACAGCTTAGCAAGAAGGAGCAGGAGGAATTTACCGATAAGTACATAGATCTTTTAAAGATTAAGACGGCGAATAGAGAGGTCCCGATCAAACAGTTGTCGGGGGGGAATCAGCAGAAAGTGATCTTGGGAAGATGGCTCCTTACCAACCCCGACTTCATCATTCTGGATGAACCCACCAGAGGTATCGATATCGGTACAAAGACGGAGATCCAGAAGCTTGTATTGAAGCTCGCGGGAGAAGGCATGGCGGTTATGTTCATTTCCTCCGAAATCGAAGAGATGCTTCGCACTTGTTCAAGAATGGCGGTTCTAAGAGATGGCTGGAAGGTAGGAGAACTGGGAGACAGTGAGCTTTCTCAGGAGGGTGTCATGAAAGCAATAGCAGGAGGTGGAAGTGATGAATAATGCAAAAAAAACATTTAAGAGGCTGACAGGATATAAGCTTTTTCTGCCGTTTCTATGCTTGGCGCTGGTGCTTCTTATCAACGTCATCAAGACGCCCACCTTTTTTGCGATAACAATTAATAACGGAGTATTTTATGGATATATTATCGATGTTATAAACCGCGCCAGCGAGCTGGTAATCCTCGCGGTAGGTATGACGTTGGTGGTTGCGGCTTCCGGAGGGACGGATATTTCCGTAGGAGCGGTCAGCGCTCTGGCAGGTGCCCTCTGCTGCTTCGTGCTTTCAGGCGGTCAGCAGACGGTAAACGAATACCATGCTCCCTATATACTGGGAGTGCTGGCAGCGATGGCGGTAGGTATCGTATGCGGGGCATGGAACGGGTTTCTGGTGGCGAAGATGAAGATTCAGCCTATGGTTGCCACTTTGATCTTATTTACGGCCGGCCGCGGTATTGCACAGCTTATCACGGACGGACAGATGATCTATGTGCGCGTGGATCATTTTAAGAAGCTGGGAGCCTTCATCGGCGGAGTTCCCCTTCCCACACCGGTATTCGCAGCGATTTTGGTAGTAATGCTGACAATGCTCCTGTTGAAGAAAACGGCGCTGGGCCTTTATATCGAGACAGTAGGTATTAACGCGAAGGCAGCAAGATTAGTGGGACTGAATTCCACGATGATACAGTTCTTAACTTATGCTTACTGCGGTTTATGTGCCGGTATCGCGGGACTTATCATCACTTCCAGAGTATATTCTATCGATGCCAATAATGCGGGTCTGAATATGGAGCTGGATGCGATTCTGGCAGTGGCACTGGGAGGAAACAGCCTGGGCGGCGGTAAATTTTCCTTGGCTGGAAGCGTGATCGGAGCTTACACGATTCAAGCGCTCACCACTACCTTATACGCCATGGGCGTATCGGCAGACCAGATTCCGGTATATAAAGCTATCGTAGTTGTGATTATTGTATCCTTGCAGTCTCCTGAGCTGTCGAAGATTTGGAAGAATGCTAAGAAGAAAATCGGCGGCGGCGCCAGAAAGAAGGTGGCATAATGAAGAAATTCAAACTGGAAGGCAATCAATTCCTGCTTCTCATTACGATTTTGCTGTTTTTTATCATGTATGCCATCGGATTGATCGTATTTAAAGATAATAATTTCGGAAGACTTCAGGTATTTTTGAACTTGTTTATTTCCAATGCGGGTCTGATCGTCATTGCGGTATCCATGACGATGGTGCTCATTACAGGAGGAATCGATATTTCGGTAGGCTCCGTAGTGGCCATGACTTGTATGCTTCTGGCGTGGATGATGGAGAAAAAGGGTATTGGAGCGGTGCCTGCTGTTATCATCGTACTTTTGGTGGGAATAGTTTTCGGGCTGGTTCAGGGATTCCTCATTGCATATCTGAAGATTCAGCCGTTCATCGTTACCTTGGCGGGAATGTTTTTTGCGAGAGGTATGACGGCTATCATAAGCACGGAGATGATAAGCATCAAAAACGAACTGTTTCTAAGCTGGGCGCAGGAGAAATTGTATTTCCCCTTCGGCGGTTATGTGAATAAAAAGGGCGTTATCATAAATCCGTATATTTATCCGAGCGTTGTTCTGGCGCTGTTAGTGTTGGTCATCGTATTCATCATGCTGAAATATACGAAGTTCGGACGGTCTGTCTACGCAGTAGGCGGTAACGAGCAATCTGCCCTCTTAATGGGACTTAATGTAAGAAGAACGAAACTGAAGGTGTATATTATAGACGGATTTTTGGCGGCCTTCGGCGGATTCCTATTCGGCCTGAATACCTGTTCCGGTTTCGTAGAGCAGGCTAAAGGCTTTGAAATGGAAGCGATTGCAGGTGCAGTAATAGGAGGTACTCTTCTTACCGGCGGCGTAGGTAACGTCATCGGCAGCTTGTTCGGCGTATTGATCAAAGGAACGATAGAGACGTTCATTACCTTCCAAGGGACCTTGTCCTCTTGGTGGACCAAAATCACGATAGCAGCATTGCTAGCCTTTTTCATCATACTCCAGAGCCTATTTGCCAAGGCGAAGGAGAAACGCAAGTAGGTACGGCATGCCGGATCTGCTGCGGGGGAACCCTTTGGGTTCCCCTTGTTATTTTGTGTTTTCGCGGGTTTTTAGAATTTTTACTGCCATTTAAGGTAAAACTGCTGAAAGAAGTCTGCAAATTAGCAGATTTATTTCATGTTACTATATAGACGGGAAATTTAATATGTGGTAGAGTAGTTTAGTAAAGTGTTTTAGTAAATGCGGTTTATTTTTGGAGGAAAAAGATGGAAAATTTAGAATTACAAAAAAAAGCCAATGAAGTGCGAAAAGGAATCGTTACAGCGGTTCACAGTGCAAAAGCCGGACATCCGGGCGGCTCGTTATCAGCGGCAGATGTATTCACATATCTGTACTATGAAGAAATGAACGTAGATGCGCAGAATCCGAAGATGGAAAACAGAGACAGATTCGTATTGTCCAAGGGACATACGGCACCGGGTTTGTATTCCACATTAGCCCACAAGGGTTATTTTCCTGTGGAGGATTTAAAGACACTGCGCAAACTGGGTTCGTATCTGCAGGGACATCCGGATATGAAGCATATTCCGGGAGTGGACATGTCCAGCGGTTCCCTGGGACAAGGAATATCGGCAGCGGTAGGAATGGCACTGGGAGCTAAATTGGACGGTAAAGATTTCCGCGTATATACACTTCTGGGAGACGGAGAGCTTCAGGAAGGACAGGTATGGGAAGCGGCTATGCTCGCCGGGCACAGAAAGCTGGATAACCTGGTAGCGATTATAGATAACAACGGCTTACAGATTGATGGTAAGGTAGACGACGTATGTTCTCCCTATCCGATAGATAAAAAATTCGAGGCATTTAATTTCCACGTAATCAATGCAGATGCGCATGATTTCGACGATCTCAGAAGAGCGTTCAAAGAGGCTCGCGAAACGAAAGGTATGCCTACGGCAATCGTTGTACACAGCGTAAAGGGCAAAGGCGTTTCCTTTATGGAAAACAAGGCGGCATGGCATGGCACAGCGCCTAACGACGAGCAGTTCGCGGTAGCGATGGCAGACTTGGAAAGGATTGGTGAAGAATTATGTCAGAAGTAAAGAAGATTGCAACGAGAGAAAGCTACGGCAACGCGCTTGCGGAGCTTGGCGCAGAATTTCCTAATCTGGTAGTTCTGGACGCTGATTTGGCGGCGGCTACAAAGACCAGTGTTTTTCAGAAGGCTTTCCCCGAAAGACATATAGACTGCGGAATCGCAGAATGTAACATGGTAGGCATCGGAGCAGGACTTTCCACAGTAGGGAAAATCCCTTTTGTCAGCACTTTCGCAATGTTTGCAGCAGGACGTGCTTTTGAGCAGGTGCGCAACTCTCTGGGTTACCCTCATTTGAACGTAAAAATAGGAGCGACTCACGCGGGCGTTACCGTAGGGGAGGATGGAGCTTCCCACCAGTGCAACGAGGATATCGCGCTGATGAGAACGATTCCGGGCATGATAGTTATGAACCCTGCGGACGATGTGGAAGCAAAAGC
>JAEWPN010000164.1 GCA_023399455.1 Bacillota bacterium | reverse complement strand
TGTATCATTCAAGACTCTATGCTGCGGCAAGCTTCGTAAAAACAAGAGAAGATCTGGACCTGATCCAGCTGAATTCCTTCGGCTGCGGTCTGGACGCCGTTACCACCGATCAGGTAAGCGACATCCTTTCCGGTTCGGGTAAGATCTATACCTGCTTAAAAATTGACGAGGTAAACAACCTTGGAGCGGCGAGAATTCGTGTCCGTTCCCTGCTCTCTGCAATCCGTGTCAGAGATAGCAAAAAGCAGGAGCGGGAAATTCGCTCCTCTGCTATCCGTAAGGTTCAGTTTACGGAAAAAATGCGCGAGGAATATACAATTCTCTGCCCCCAGATGTCACCTATTCATTTCGAAATATTGGAACCGGCCTTCAGATCCTGCGGCTATAACTTCGAGGTATTGTCCAACGACAACAAGCATGCCGTAGACATAGGGCTCAAATATGTAAATAACGATGCCTGTTATCCGTCCCTGATGGTCGTAGGGCAGATTATGGATGCACTCTTGTCAGGAAAATATGACTTAAATAAAGTAGCTGTCATCATGTCACAAACCGGAGGCGGATGCCGCGCTACCAACTACGTAGGTTTTATACGAAGGGCTTTCGAAAAGGCGGGGATGCCTCAGATTCCTGTTATATCTCTCAACATGGCAGGCATCGAAACCAATCCGGGCTTTAGCCTGAATGCGGATTTGCTTATGCGTGCCGCCTACGGGGCTATCTTCGGGGACATTTTCATGCGCTGCATCTATCGTATGCGGCCTTATGAAAAAGAGGCCGGCTCGGTGGAGAAGGTTCATTCGAAATGGTTGAAGCAATGTCAGGACTTCGTATCCGCAAAGCATATGAATTATTTCAAATTCAGAAAAATGTGCCGCTTAATCGTGGGGGACTTCGATGCAATACCCATTACAGAAGAGGTGAAGCCGAAGGTCGGTATTGTAGGAGAAATCCTTGTAAAATTTGCTCCTGCCGCCAACAATCATCTGGTGGAGCTTTTGGAGTCGGAGGGTGCGGAAGCTGTGGTTCCTGATTTGATCGATTTCATGCTTTACTGCTTCTATAACCAAATATATAAAGCGGAGGAACTTGGCATGAGCAAGAAAACAGCCATCGTTTCCAAACTGGGCATCGACGGCATCGAATTCCTGCGCGCTTCCGCAAGGAAAGCATTTGAGAAGAGCAAACATTTCCATCCTCCGGTAAGCATATACAAAATCGTGAATTATGCGAAGTCTATCGTATCCATCGGCAATCAGACCGGCGAAGGCTGGTTCTTAACCGGCGAAATGGTGGAACTGATACACGGGGACGTTAACAATATCGTATGTACCCAGCCTTTTGGCTGCCTTCCTAACCATGTGGTAGGAAAAGGTGTCATAAAGGAGCTTCGGAAGCAATATCCGCTTTCCAACATCGTTGCCATCGATTATGACCCGGGCGCCAGCGAGGTAAACCAGTTGAACAGAATAAAACTGATGCTTTCCACCGCACAGAAAAACTTAAATAAATAGGACCTTTCGGTCCTATTTTTTGTGAATATGCTTCATTAATCTACAATTCCGCCCTCTACTACCAAGCTGTCAGCATCCACGCTGTCTCCGTATACCGGCTTCAGGGTTTCTTCGAAATCCTTGTGGAAGAACTGCTCTGCTGCCAAGCCCTCAATTTCTTCATTGATCCAGTTAAGCAGCTCCGTATTGCCCTTCTGTACCGCCGGAGCGATCGTATCCAGATTTCCAATAGATTCAATACCTACCGCAAAGCCTTTGTTCTGCAAAGCCCAAGCCAATACTTCCGTATTATCCGTGGAGAAAGCATCTCCTCTTCCGTCTGCCAGAGCATCATACGCTTCCTGATACTCATCGAATTTCAAAAGATTGATCTCAGGATAGTTCTCCTGGAAATAAGTTTCTGCTGTAGTTCCTTTTACTACGATAAGCGTCTTTCCCTGCAACTGCTCTACATCCGTTATCAGACTGCCCTCCGGAGAAACCACGCCCAGGGCTACCTTCATATAAGGTAATGCGAAATCTACCTGCTCGCTTCTTTCATCCGTCACGGTAAAGTTAGCCAGGATAATGTCTACCTTTGCGGATTTCAAATACTCAACGCGGCTGGCTGCCTCTACATATACGAATTCTACCGCATCCTCACTGCCGAATAGATCCAATGCAAGGCGCTTTGCAAAATACACATCATATCCTTGTACATCACCGTTGGCATCTACGTAGCCAAAAGGGTTTTTGTCACTGAATACGCCAATTACCAGCTTTCCGTCCACTTTAATGTCCTCTAAACTTCTCGCCTGCGCCGAAGCGGAAGCGTCTTCCGATTCTGCTGCAGCCGGCTCTGCGGCACTTTCTTCCTCCGCCGCTTCGCTTTCTGCTGCCGGTGCTGTTTCTTCCGCTGCCGGTGCAGCCGTGGAAGCCGCCTCCTGTGTCTGTCCGCAGCCTGCCAGTACACCTGCTAACAGACCTGCCGTCAAGATAACTCCTAATAATTTCTTCTTCATAATAATCCTCCTTCATTTTGTTTATATTTCTAACGCTTCATAATGAAACGTATTTAGAAACTGCTTTGCTCTTTCCGTCTTAGGATAGGCGAAAAATTCCTTCGCCGTATTCTCCTCTACGATGACTCCCTGATCCATAAATATGACTCTGTCCGCCACCGCCTTTGCAAATTCCATTTCATGGGTTACGATTGCCATCGTCATACCCTCCTGTGCCAGTTTCAGCACTACCTGAAGCACCTCGCGGACCATTTCCGGGTCCAGCGCCGCAGTGATTTCATCCAGAAGCAGTACCTCCGGATTCATGATAAGGGCACGTACTATGGCAACTCTCTGCTTCTGCCCGCCGGACAGCTGCCTTGGGAACGCATCCTTTTTATCAGACAGACCCACCCTCTCTAACAGGGCTGATGCCTCCCGTTCCGCTTCCTTCCGGTCTCTCTTCTGTACCTTTACCGGTGCCAGCAGAATGTTATTCATAATGCTAAGATGAGGAAACAATTCATAGCTTTGAAAGACCATACCTATTTTCTGTCTGTGCTGATGAACGTTCTTATCTTTTCTGTCTATGGTCTCACCGCCTAAAACGATGCTTCCCTCATCGATGGGTTCCAGCAGATTCAGGCACCTTAAAAAAGTGCTCTTACCGCATCCCGATGGCCCTACAATGACTACAACCTCTCCCTTTTGCAGGTTAAAATTGATATTCTTCAATACCGGCTTGTTTTTTTCATATGATTTTGTCAAATGCTTTACCTGTAAAACTTCATTCATTTTTCATTTTGCCTCTCTAAATTTCGTATTTCTTTTCCAGCCATAGCGACAGCCTCGAAAACGGATAACAAACGATGAAATACATGATGAATATCACTCCGTATATCCAAAGCGCAGCGGTGGGCGTCTGATACCTCGAGGCGTCTATGATCTGCTTTCCCACTTTTACTACTTCAACCACGCCTATGAGCACCACCAGAGATGTAGTCTTTATCATTCTTGTAAGCAGATTCACGGCAGGAGGCAGCAATCTCCTTATCGTTTGGGGGATGATTACATAAAAATAGGTCTGCAGCTTATTCATCCCCAAGCCGCCTGCGCTTTCGTATTGGTGTTTCGGTGTGGAGATGAGAGCGCCTCGCACCAAATCGCCCATTTCCGCTGTGCCCCAAAAAGTGAATACGATAATAGCCGCTGTCTCACCCGACATGTTGATTCCCAAATGCTTCGCCGCGCCGAAATATACGAGGAAAAGCAGAACCAACTGAGGTAAGATTCTGACAGTTTCCAGATAAAGCCTCGTAATACATCGCACCGCCCTATTGTGCATCGTCATGACCATTCCTAAAAGGAAACCAAGCAAAATAGAAAGCGCCATAGCAATTACCGCGATGCGGAGGGTTACCCACAAGCCTTCCCACAGCCTTATAAAATTCCTACCCTGAAACAGCACTTGTATCCCCAAATCCTGCATAGCGCACTCTCCTTTCTATGAATGATGCAAGGACGGATATCGGAAGCAGAATCACCAGATAAGCCGACACCAGCATAAACAACGCTTCATCCGTCTTGTAATAAATGCCGATCAAATCCTTTGCGACAAACATCAGATCCGCCAGCGCCACCGCGCTGAACACCGAAGTTTCTTTTATCAAAAAAATAACATTGGCACAAAACAGAGGAACAGAGGTTGATACTGCCTGCGGAAGTACGATATGCCGGAATATCTGGCTGTTTGTAAAACCCAGACTTAATCCCGACTGCGTCTGTATCTGCGCCACATTATCTAGTCCCGAACGAAACGCCTCCGACATGTAGCTGCCTCCTAAAAACGCCAGTCCAATAATCCCGCAGCTTTCTGAGCTAAGCACCACTCCCAGCTTGGGAAGACCAAAATATAGAAAAAAAAGCTGTATTAAAAGCGGAGTATTTCTCGACAGTTCTATATAAGTATTCGCTATCTGTGTCAGTACCGGTATCTTCAAATATTTTACTATGCTCGTTACCAGACCGATCAGAAATGCCAGCAGAATTCCCACAGCAGCTATTCTTAATGTCAACCACGCCGCCTCGGTATAAAGCTGCAAATGTGTTCTCATAAATTCCAAATCCATCCGTCTCTCTCCTTCTCCCTTTTGTTTCGGCGCAAAAAAAGAAGCATATATACGCTCGTACCTGCTTCCCATCCTTCGGCGCTTCTAAGCGATGCCGCACGATTGAAATCAATTCCTATCAATTCTATAGGTTTAGTATATTATTGATTATTTATATTGTCAACACTTTTTATGAAATTAAATTTTATATATTTTATGGAAAAAATCCACCTTGATTTTTGTGTAATAAGAGTACTTTTCTTATTATCGTTAGGGTGTCAAAAGGTACTTTTGACGCTCTAATCCTATTACAAAAAAAATCTGCCTTCGCAGATTTTTTACATGCCGTATGCACTTTTATTTTTTAGGTATGGTCACCGTAAAACAGCTTCCTTCATTCACCTTACTGCTTACAGTTATCGTACCGCCATGAGCTGCAACGATAGATTTGGCAATAGTCAGGCCGATTCCTGCGCCGCCCGTTTTGCGGCTGCGTGACTTGTCTGTCCGGTAAAAACGTTCGAAAATGAGAGCCAGTTCCTTCTCCGGAATCCCGATGCCGTTATCCTTCACCCGAATACAGCCCTCTCCCGGAGCATCCGACACTTGGATGGAAATACTTCCGCCCTCCGGCGTATATTTAACGGCGTTGGATAAGAGGTTTATCATCACTTGAAGCATTCTACTTCTATCCGCAGATATCACAGAGGATTCTCCCCCTACAGACATGGTAAGTTCCTTCTTTGCTCCTTCCGCCTCCAATGTTTCGAAGGCCGCCTTAGCAATTTCCAATAGGTCTGTCTGCTGCTTTTGCAGCTTCAGGTTATCTCCCTCCACCTTGGCCAGGCGCCCCAGATCTGCAACCAGATTGCCAAGGCGAAGTATCTCCTCATGACAGCCGGAAAGCCGTTCCGGCGTAGGCTCCCATACTCCTTCCAGCATTGCCTCCAGATGGGATCCTACTGCGGTAAGAGGAGTACGAAGCTCATGGGCGATATCCGTAGTCAGTCTCTTTCTCAGATTCTCCTGTTCATTTAACGCATCTGCAAGCTGGTTGATAGCGGTTACCAAATCGTTAAGCTCTCTGGTATTCGTCTCGCTTTCAAAGCGGATATCGTAGTTTCCTTCTGAAATCTCCTTGGCGATATAGGCGGTCTTCGTCACAGGCCTCGCTATCCGGCGAGCCATCAGACTTCCCACCACAATAGAAAAAAATCCTGCCAGAGCGCCGATTATGAGCAGGAGGATATTTAGTGTCTTAATGAAGCGGAAGTCATTCTCGCTGAAAAAGAAAGGTCCGTAATAGGTAACGGAAACAGAGCCCACCTTCTCCCCGCCCTGTTCGATATCATAGGTATGGGATACAAAGCCTCCGTCCTTCTTCAGCTTCTCCATTCGTGCAGAAATCTCATCCATAACCTGCCAGCATTTGGACATGTCATGATTCTCCGCATCCCAAAGCAGCTTTCCGTCCACATCATAAATTTTTAAAATATAGCTTTCATATAAAGCATACATACCTATGGTATGCAGGAAGTCCTGATTCCAACTGCGCGTGAGCCCATTGTACTGGGCACCCAGATCGCTTACGATATTCTCGCTTCGTACCTGCTCCTGCCTGGCGATGTAGTCCTCGAACTCCTGGTTGATGAACCAATTGGAAAATACACTGGTGAGCGCCACAGTAACCAACACGATCAGCAGTATGGATAAAGACAGCTGGGTTCTTAAACTCCGCATAATTCTAATCGCCTCCAAATTTGTAGCCCAGTCCGTGAACGGTCAGGACATATACCGGCTTTTTCGGGTCATCCTCGATCTTCTGGCGCAGGTTTTTGACATGACTGTCGATAGCCCTGTCATAGCCCTCGAACTCGCTGCCCAATGCAATTCCAATGAGTTCTTCTCTGGTAAATACCTTCCCGGGATATTTGATAAGGGCCGACAATATTTTGATTTCATTGGGCGTCAGGCTGACTGTATGTCCCGACTTCTGAAAAAAATTTTTTTCAAAATCCACGATGAAATCGCCGTTATGAAACGAATTTCTCACGTTTAACGGCATAAGGTCATTCTGCGTCCTTCGCAAAATGGCCTCCATGCGCGCATATAATTCCTTTAAGCTGAAAGGCTTGGTGATATAATCGTCAGCGCCGATTTCCAAGCCATACAGCAAATCATTCTCTTCCGCCTTGGCAGTAAGCATCAGGACCGGTACTCTCGACTTCCTTCGTATCGCCCTGCAGACCTCCTCGCCCGAAATATCGGGCAGCATCAAATCCAAAACTACCAGCGTAATATTCTCCCTATCGAATATCTCGAGGGCCTTCCCGCCGCTCTCGGCGGGAAATACATGAAAGCCCTTGCTCTCCAAAAGTGCGGAAATCACCTCGAGTATCTTAGGTTCATCGTCTACAACCAATATATTTTTGCTCGCGCCCGGCATAACAGCTCCATTTCTCAAATCGATTATGCGACTACATCGTAGCCCTGGTCTTCGATTTCTGCTTTAATTTCATCTACGGACACCTTGGAAGCATCGAATTCTACCGCTACCGTCTTGCCTTCCAAATCCACAACTACACCGGATACACCCGGCAAAGCGCCTACCGCGCCGTTAACAGCCTTTACGCAATGCTCGCAGGACATACCATCCACATTCAAAATCACTTTTTCCATCTTGGAAAACCTCCTATTTGTTTACTTCAGTACATTTTTAGTTCGTTTATTTTCAGTTCGCTTTTATTCATTTAAGTCAAAGGGTTTTAAAAATTTGTACACTTCTACCATCTTCCCGTTTTCTTCGACCTTTACCGTAGCATACGCCCAGCCTTCCACTTTTTCAGGAGAAACGCCTGCCTCTATCAGCGCCTCGGGATCCAATACGAATACAATATCCTTATCCTGAACATCGCCCGTTACCGTATTCGTATCCATATCCTTCGCCCACTCGAACATATTTCCTCCATCCAGCTTCACACCGAAGTGGTCCATGGCGGAATGATAGTTTATTCTGTCTCTATGCTGATCCACGATCCTCTCATAGGCAGCAAGGGGAGTAGCCGCTACGCCTTCCTTGACGTTCCCGTCCTCGAACTTCACTCCGGCCAGTAGCTTATCTCCGGACAAGGTATAATTGTCCGGCAGCTTTCCTGCATCCAGTCCCGCATCGAGAAAAGGCTGTACATCGAATTCAAGCATTGCATCGTAGAGAGGACTCCTGCTGTAATCTCCGCTCCATATAAAACGTACCGTATCATCCGGTGCTTCCAGACTATAGCCGCTGTTCTCATCATCTATTTTAACACGCTCCGGTATCTTTTGCAAAACCTCTGCAAAAGAAGTGCTGGAGCCCTTTCCGATCACATCCAGACTGCTGTCTGCCGTGTTAACAAGAACGAGCAGGAAGGCCGCTACAACCACCACAGCAACCGCTGCTGCAATAATAATTTTTACATTTTTCTTCATATTAATTCACTTCTCCTTTCACCGTAACCGGCTTGAATCGCTTTAATCGCAAGGCATTAGTCAATACGGAAACTGAGCTTAAGCTCATGGCCGCTGCTGCAAAAATCGGGTTAAGTAGCGAACCGCCGAACAAGTAGAGTAAGCCGGCGGCAACCGGAATACCGATTACGTTATAACCAAAGGCCCAGAAAAGATTTTCCTTTATATTTAAAATTGTCTTTTTACTCAAATGAATTGCAGTAGGAACATCCATAAGATCGGAGCGCATGAGCACGATATCTGCGCTTTCCATCGCCACGTCCGTACCGGAGCCGATCGCAATACCAATGTCCGCCTGAGCTAATGCCGGAGCATCATTGATTCCGTCACCTACCATAGCAACCTTACGCCCCATTTCCTGAAGCTTCTTCACCTCGCTGGCCTTATCCTGAGGAAGTACCTCCGCAAGGACGCGGTCAATACCTACCTGACGGGCGATGGCTGCAGCGGTTCTCTTGTTGTCGCCGGTAATCATCGCTACCTCGATGCCCATTTTATGAAGGCTGTCAATGGCTGCCCTGCTGCTTTGCTTTACTACGTCCGCCACGGCGATAATACCTGCTAATTCACCGTCAAGCGCTATATACATCGGAGTCTTGCCTTCCTCAGCCAGACGGTCGGAAACAGATTCGAAATCCTTTAAGTCTATATTTTTTTCCTCCATCAGCTTACGGTTGCCTGCCAAAACGGTCTGGCCACTTATCAGTGCCTCGATGCCGCGCCCCGTAATAGACGTAAAGTTATCCACTTTAAGAATATCATACCCTTTTGCTTCTGCCTTGGACACAATCGCTTGCCCAAGAGGATGCTCGGAGCTTTTTTCCGCCGAAGCTGCGATTTGAAGAAGCTGCTCTTCTTTCGTTCCCGCCGCCGCCAGTATATCCGTAACGGTGGGCTTTCCTTCCGTAATCGTACCCGTCTTATCGAATACGATGGTATTGATTTTATGAGCGATTTCCAACGCTTCGCCGCCCTTTATCAAAATACCGTTCTCCGCACCCTTTCCCGTGCCGACCATAATGGCCGTCGGTGTCGCAAGACCCAGCGCACAAGGGCACGCAATTACCAGCACCGAAATGAAAATGGTCAGCGCAAACTTCACATCTCCGCCCGTTCCAAAGAACCATGCCGTTCCTGCCAGAAGGGCAATGAGGCAGACTACCGGCACGAAATAGCCGGATACAATATCCGCCATCTGAGCGATGGGCGCCTTTGATCCCTGCGCATCCTCCACCAGCTTGATGATCTGTGCCAGCACCGTATTGCTTCCGACCTTTTCCGCACGGAAGCGAATGGTTCCGGTTGTGTTGATGGATGCGGCATAGACCTCATCGTTCGCCTTTTTATCAACCGGCATACTCTCGCCGGTAAGCATCGATTCATCAATTGCTGTGTTACCCTCGATTACCGTTCCGTCAACAGGTATCTTCGCACCGGGCTTTACAACAATGATGTCTCCTACTTCCACTTCATCGATCGGTATTTCCTTTTCTACGCCATTATGAATAATAATCGCCGTCTTGGGAGCCAGCCCCATCAGCTTCTTAATGGCCTCTCCGGTACGTCCCTTGGATACCGCTTCCAACGATTTTCCAAGAAGAATCAGGGTTATGATGACCCCTGCTGTCTCGAAATAGAGGGACTCTACCGCATGCGAATTTCCTTTTGCAATCAGAAATACATTATAAGCGCTGTAAATAACTGCAGATGTAGTTCCTACCGCGATAAGAGAGTCCATATTCGGACTTCTCTGCCAGAGAGCCTTAAATCCTATCACATAAAATTTGTAACCCACGCCGATGACCGGAGCGACCAGTATGATTTGCAGCATCGCATAAATCAAAGGAAACTGCATGGGGTTCAGCGCTGCAGGAAATGGAAGGCGCACGAACTGAATCATGGGAGCCATCGCTATATATAACAGCGGAAGAGAAAACACTGCAGAAACGATGAACTTCGTCCAAAGAGTACGTATCTCCTTCTGCTTTCGTATTCTGTCCTCGTCGGCCGCATCCGCCTTATTCACTTCCAAAGCCTGATATCCGGCTTTTTCAATAGCTTCACGAATAGCGGAAAGCCGTACCTGATGGGGAAAATAGGACACAGAAGCTTTTTCGGTGGCATAGTTTACCGATACGCTTTCTATACCCTCCAGCTTTCCAACTGCCTTTTCCACTCTCTTTGCGCAGGCTGCGCAGGACATCCCTCCAATAGGGATTGTTACATTCTGGCTGGCGGCTTTTTCCACCACCTCATAGCCTATTTTCGTCACTCTGTTCTTAATGTCATCCAGTTCGATCAAAGCGTTGTCATACTCAACAAACAACTTCTCGCTGGCAAGATTTACATTCGCCTGACCGATGCCGTCCAGCTTGCGGACAGTTTTTTCAATTCTCCCGGCACAAGCCGCACAGGTCATGCCACGTATGTCTAATACTCGACTTTCCATCTTGTATTTATCTCCTTTCTATATCCATATCTGCATATCTTAGACTTTTGACTATTACAAAGCCCATAATTATCATGCATTTGCAGGATTACCATTTGGCAGTTGCTTTTATCATAATTTCATTTTAACGCAAATAATTCTTTTTGCAACTACGCACTTTATTGTATAATAGTACCTGAAAAGGTACTGTAATGTTTTTTTCAGCTTTCCGGCACTTGACCTTTGTTTGCCGGCGTTGTATCATAATTCAAATAATTGTTTATATTTAAATAATAAAGGAGGTATGCTGTTATGGTTTATAATTGTCCCGTAGAAATTACCCTTAAAATGATTGGGGGAAAATATAAAGCTCTTATTCTCTGGCATTTGATCGATTCCACGCTTCGCTTTGGGGAACTGCGTAAACTTATTCCGCAGGCTACGCCTAAAATGCTCACCCAGCAGCTTCGGGAATTGGAGGAAGACGATTTGATATGCCGCAAGGTATATCCGGTTGTGCCTCCTAAAGTGGAATATTCCCTTACCGAACTGGGTATGAGCATTCGCCCTATTTTACTGGCCATGTATGGCTGGGGCTCCGATTATCTTAAAAACAACGGTATTGAGGTAAACTGTTCCATGCACATTCAACCTTAATCTTTTGTAAAAAAAGTGAAATATTATTCTTATTTCCAGTTAGCGAATATTTGCTCTGATTCTTGCAAAAAGCTGTACGATATAGTAATGGAGTCATCCGTTACCGTTTTGTTTTCATCGAAAATCGGCCATGGGTTGCATCCGCCGGCTTCTACTTCCACTTGCTCCATCGGGAACTGATTACCGCAGTTTTGGCATACCAGCTTGTCACCATCCTGCTTATAATAGCCTCTGCCGGAATTGTAACATATCTGACAAGTATTAAAAGCCGTACGGATGCTTCCGTCAGAGGCCTTGACCGCTATGATCTCCATGTCGATTCCGTCCACCGTAACCGGGTAAAAAGAAGCTTCCTCCGTAATATCTGACACGGGAATGATCAAATCCTCACCCGTCGATGCTTCCGTTTCTTCAGACTGCGAAGTGCTTTCTTCTACAGCCTGCGGAGTACTTTCTTCTACAGACTGCTGCGCTTTTGCCGTTTCGGTTTCAGAAACCGCATTATTTTTCTGTCCGCAAGCCGCCAATAAAAGTGTGGGTAAAAGTATCAAAACTATACATGCTGCACCTTTTCTGAATTTCTTTTCTTTTTTTTCTTCCGTTATTTCATTATTTTTTCTGTTGGATTTCATAGCTACTTTCCTGTTAAATGAAAACATTCTCTTTTCTCCTTTTGACTTCTTATTTTGTCATTTTAAAGTTGTCTCGTCATCGCCTTGCTTTTTATTGCGTCCTACCAGAAGTATCCCGATTAAAATCGCTGCTGCCGGTACGATACAGTGCCAGTGGCTCAATAATAAATCCATGCTGTCAACTCCTTTCTACCGTGGTATCTATTCGTAACAGTTCAGTCATCAGAGCTGCTACATCTATTCTCATTGACAGCATGATGCACCCACCGCCTGCGTAAAGTATTCCTGCGGATACACAAGCGTCTCGTAAGAAGAGACCTCCGCCTTTACAGCTTCCAGATCAATATTATCCAGACTGTCCACTACCTTTATATATCCAAAGAACTGATTGCTTCCGTCATAGAACTCGAAATCCGCCGAAGGCAAAAAGTACAAGGAATTCTCACCCTTTGCTAATGAAAGCTGGGCGTAATATGCCGGAGCAATTATTTGATCCAATCCCTGTCCGCTCGCGGACTGATTGTCAATGTTCCATAATACATTCATGCCTGTCTGAACAATTGCAACTGCCGGCTGAAAACCGTCGTCCGTCAAAGTTATGGTTATTTGCTGCATATCGTTGCCTGAGTCGTCTATTATGGGCTCCGCTATGACAATATTTTCTACAGGTATCACATAGTCGGAGACTTCCGGCTCAGGGGCGGGCGGAGTACTGTCAAAAGCGATGGGTTCCGAAGAATCATCATCCCCTCCCTCCACAACAGTAATGGTACCGCGGATCATCCCCATCCAGCAGGTATACTGGAAGGTTCCCGTTTCTTCAGGGGTAAATTCTATAATGTTTTCACCCTCTGTAAATTTGTGCTGAATACCATATTCCCGAATATATATTTCGTTGTTGCATCCGTTGATACTGCCCTGTGGTGCGTCAATAACCCATTTTACCGGCATCCCTGCCTGAACAGTGATATCGGGATACCTGCCGGAGGAAAGCGTACTGTTTACTACCTGCTCTCCATCCTCTGTTTTCTCGCCCACGACGTCTGTTTGTTCGCTGCCGCCTTCCTTGGCAAAGGACAAGGGCTGATAAATTCCCGCCAGATTCACACCTTGGGAAAACATGGACAAACCTAACACCACCACCAGCACCGCTCCGGCAGTCATTATCTTATTAGTGAACTTTTTGCCAAGTGCCGTTCCTACCGCACCAAGTCCGAACATCAAAGGTACGGTTCCCATGCTGAACAAGAACATCGACATCGCTCCCGCAAAAGCGTTTCCGGTGGAAAGGGCATAAATCTGCATCGCCTGCAAAGGACCGCAAGGCATTAATCCGTTTAAAAGACCTACAATAAGAGGACTTTTACTTTTTCCCTTTTCCGCATTGATTTTTCGGGCAAATACCCTGGGCATTCTCGGATTGAGTCTGCGAAGCCATGGAAAAATTCCCAGCATATTGATTCCCATAATTACCATGAAGACTCCAGCCGCCAGCTTCAAGGCTCCCTGCATCGTATTGGAAAAAGTAAACACCGATCCCAGTGCTCCGACAATAAATCCTACTATTGTATATGAGATTACTCGTCCGAAATTATATAAAAATGCCGGTCTGAGAAAAGCGAAACGACTGCTTTCCTCTTCAAGAGGCCTCCCCGGAATACACTGAGACAGATTAATGCCGCCGCACATGGCCACACAGTGCACAGATGTAATCAGGCCTATAACAAAAAGCATCCCATATCCCATATTTGCTTCCGCGAGCTGGCTTGGAACGAGCAAATTCAAAAGGCCAAACTGCTGTATGAAAATATAGAGGGAAAAAATTATAAGAAGCAGCCCTACTGTGCGGCTGTTTCCCGATGCCCCCTTATCATTTCCCATCAACACCTCATAATCCAGTCGTTCAATTACTGAAATAATATCTTTTAAAGAAATAATGTCCGTATCATATGTGACGTCGGCAGTCCCTGCATTATAACTTACCGTAGCGGATTGTATGCCTGCGGTATTTCGCAGTTTTTTTTCGATTTTATTCTGACAGTTAACACAAGTCATGCCGCCGATTCGCAATGTTTTGGATTTTACACCTGATTTCATTTGGCGTCCTCCTTTTAATCTTATGGCATGAGTATATGAAACAAATTTGTAGAAGTTATGGAGATAAAAAAATTTTAAAATAAATAAAAAATTATTGACCAATAGTCATTAACATATTGACATCGCTTGGATCGAGTAGTAAAATTATTAATGACTTAAAGTCAATAATGATTGTGAGGTGAATCCTGTGGCACGTCCTGTAAAAAAAACATCTGAACAGTGGACACAAGAAATCATAAATGCGGCCCAAAATCTTTTCACTGCCAATGGATATGATAAAACTTCCATAAGTGACATAATGAATGCCGTAAAAGGTGCAAAGGGTACATTTTATCAGTTCTTTGAAAGTAAAGAATTGTTATTGGAAACGCTTGTTGAAAAATGGGCCGATGATTATGAAAAGGCTATCATTGAGATACTCGACAATGCTAACAGCACTTTTGTTGGCAAATTTTCGGAAATGATGGACTTAATCAAGCAAATGTCAAGTAAGACATTGGGGATGGACGCATTTTTTCACCCCTCAAACGGCGTTATGATTTATAAGCTGACAAAAAGAATGACCACCGTTATAACTCCTTATTTGGAAGACGTTTTGAAAATGGGAATGGAAGAAGATTTGTTTTCTTTGGATGATCCACATTTTTACGCAAGCTTTATTATTAGCGGAGCATTAGGCTCATTAAGTTCAGGTACAGAGGCCCCTATCAATAACATACCGCAGAATCTCAACTTACTGCCCGGAATAACGGCTAATATCCTTGGAATCGACAGAGGAATATTGTTTCATAGTAAGGAGACTGCAAGATGATAAATAATGAATGCTCTAGTTGCCCGTGCCCGAAAGTCAGATGCAAAAATCATTCTGACTGCAAGCTGTGTATTGAGCGGCATTCCAGGAAAAAATCAAAGCCATATTGCATGAGAGATAGCAAAGATAAGACCGCCAAAAAAGAAAAAAACAGCGCTGTTGATAAATAAAATCAAAGCCGCTGTTTTTCCGCTTTATCAAATTACACGATATTCCTTCAATAACTTTTCAATATCGGTGCCCCCGATTTTTTTAAGGACTTCTTTAACTACTACCTTCTCCACAAATCCCAACTTCATATCGGTGGCTTTTTTGCCGTCGCGAAGCTGCACGGTAGCGTTTAACAAATCCCGGACATCGTATACACTTCCCCATACCTCAGGTACGCCGCGATCGATATCCAACAAGGTATACACTGCCTCCATTCCGGTACGGATAGAATACTCGGTGGTAAAAATGGTATCACGCTTCGTCTCCGCAAACTGGCCGAGAAAGGCGAAGTTAACGGCTCCCTGCGGCACTACGTCCGGTCTGTCTCCATATGCGCGAGGCATGAAGAACGCAGTGATATACGGCATCATACAAGGCACGGTGTTTGCGCTGTTTTCAGCAATATCCTCAATTTCACTTTCAGGCACACCGATATGGTACAGCCACTCCATACATATTTCTTTGCCGGTGCAATCCCGCATGGGTTTCTTCACATAATCACCGGGCTGATCGGAAAATAAGCCGTACACCCATACGAGGAGCTGATCCTTAGGCTGATTGCGAAACTGGGGCTGACGGTTGATGGTCCAGCTCAAAAGCCATGAGGAATCCTTTACGGTGACAATACCTCCGGTAACCACTTTGCCCGAAAAGGGGTCCCGCTTACAAATATTCTGAATATAAGGAACGATGCGCTGGTCGAGGGTATTGACGGTAGCACTCATCCAGTTGGACTGCTCAGGATCATAACAGAATTTGTCCGGATGTCCGAAGGACTTGTCCTGAGCCGCAATTTTACGCCACATATCCCATCCGCCTCCGGCTTTGATTTCGGTCTGAAAGACTGCCGGCGTATCCTGGTCGCCGATGGTGGAGTTCTCCACACAGCCGCCGTTAGTGATGAATACGAGATCGTTTTCAGTAAGATCTATGCTTTCTTCCTTGTCGTCTCGAATCACCTCTATGCTCGCAGCCTGCTTTTTACCCCCGGCACAGTTAAATTTCACATTTACAACCTTGACACCGTAGTGAAACTGTACACCAAAGCCTTCCAAATATTTTACCATAGGAAGAATCATGGATTCATACTGGTTGTACTTGGTAAAACGCAGAGCCTTGAAGTCGGGCAGACCACCAATATGATGAATAAAGCGCTGAATATAGAGCTTCATCTCCAGGGCGCTGTGCCAGTTTTCAAAAGCAAACATGGTACGCCAATACATCCAGAAATTAGAATCCAGCACTTCGTCGTCGAACACATCGGTAATGCGCTTGTCCTGAAGCTCTTCATTTGCCGTGAAAAACAGCTTCATAATCTCCATGGCACCCTTATCCGAAATATCGAATTTCCCTTCGGTATGGGCATCCTCTCCACGGTTTAGCGTAGCCCGGCAAAGAGAATAGTTAGGGTCTGCTTTATTCAGCCAGTAGTATTCATCCAGAACGGATACCCCCTCCGTTTCAATGGATGGAATGGAACGGAACAAGTCCCACATACACTCGAAATGGTTGTCCATCTCCCGGCCGCCTCGCATGACATAACCGACATTTTCATACTGATAGCCGTCACAGGCTCCGCCGGGAATAGGATCTTTCTCCAGAACATGGACATGTTTTCCTGCCATCTGTCCATCTCTGACAAGAAAGCAGGCCGCTGCAAGGGCTGCAAGGCCGCTGCCAACAATATACGCTGATTTTCCGTCAACTCCCTCCGGCTTCAGCGGACGGGCGAACGCTTCATAATTACCACTTGAATAATACATGATCATAACCTCCTATATGTTTTATTTCCTTTTGATAGTTATATGCTAACAATTCTTTTTCAATCTCACAATAAACAGAAATCCCTCCGTGATAAGATTTTTATCACAGAGGGATCATTTGTAAAAAGTTTTATCATTTTTCAGACTTTGATGCATTTTTGTCCGTACGGTAGCTTTCCAGGGCGGAAGAAATATTTCCATGTACGAGAGTCGCCAAACGGTCGATAATGGTCTGCGGCCCCTCCCGCATATCTTTTTTGATCCAATCTAACATAAGGCCAACAAATGCAAATTTATAGAAATCGGCGATAAATTTCTTATCCTCATCCCGAACAGCCATCCCGTCAGCCTTTTCTTCCACAACGCCAATCATCAAATCATAGGTCAGTCTGTATAAATAGATTTCCACCTGCTCTCTGCTGACGGAGTGATAAACATTCATAATAAACGGCTTGTTGGCTAAGACAGCTTCAAAAATCTGCAAAAAGCCCTGCTGCCAAGTGTCATAGGTCTTCTTCCCTTCCAATGCCTTAGCAGCATCCTCCACGCAGGACCACTCCACAAGGTCGTAAATATCCTTAAAATGATAGTAAAAGGTCATGCGGTTTATACCGCAGTCCTCAGCAATGTCGTTAATCGTAATTTTATCCAAAGGCTTCTTCAAAAGCAGGTTTTTAAGCGATGCTTCCAGAGCCCGTTTCGTCGTTTGCGACATGAGGCAGCTCCTTTCCTGAGACAGTAACCGTTATTCCTCTATGTTATCATAATTTTCCAAGAAATTGTGGACAATGCCGTTTTCTTTATATGCAACGATCGTACTTAGGTTTACATTTTCCATACTTTTAAAAATATTGCCCTCTACATATGGATTTACTTTCTTAAGCTGCTTAATCAGCTCCTTGATTTCCATTCGCTTCGAGCCCATGCTTCCGTCGCTTCGACAGGTGGTACAATTGTCCGTAAAGCGGCAGGCGCATTGAATGAAGTGCAGATTATTATAATCTCTCCAGTGCTTAATGTCATCCTCGCGAATGAGATACATCGGACGTATCAGCTCCATGCCTTCGAAGTTGGTACTGTGAAGCTTCGGCATCATAGTCTGCACCTGACCGCCGTACAGCATTCCCATCAATATCGTCTCTATGACATCGTCATAGTGATGTCCTAAAGCAATTTTATTGCAGCCAAGCTCCTTCGCCTTGCTGTAAAGATAACCTCTGCGCATTCTCGCACAAAGATAGCAGGGGGATTTCTCCACTTCATAGACGGATTCAAAAATATTCGTTTCAAAAACGGTAACAGGCACCTTTAACAATCCGGCGTTGTTCTCGATCACTTTACGATTCGTCTCATTGTATCCCGGGTCCATAACAAGAAATACCAGCTCAAAGGGAAATTTATTATGCCTCTTCAACTCCTGAAACAGCTTAGCCATAAGCATGGAGTCTTTGCCTCCGGATATACATACGGCAATTTTATCGCCTTCTTTTACGAGCTCATAGGTGTTTATTGCTTTGGCAAATCTGGAAAAAAGCGCTTTGTGGAATTTCTTTTTAATGCTTTTTTCAATTTCTTCACATCTGACTTCCTCCGCACCTTCTCTGTCCGCTTCTTTTTCTAAAGAGGACAGAAGCCATGCGCCGTAGCCGCTTTGAAGGTTGTACGCTTCAAAGCCGCGTGCATTCAGAAGACCTGCTGCGTCTGCGCTGATAACTCCCTTTCCGCAGTATAATATAATCTTTTTATCCTTCGGCAGCTCATAATCTCCCTGTTCTATCTGACTCATACCGATATTTACCGCTCCCGGTATATAGCCGTGTCCAAAGGATATTTCATCCCTGACGTCAATCAACACATACTCTTGCTTCTCCATTTCTTCCAGCTGTGCGATTGTGATATCTAATCCTTGTCCCATATTAATAATCATGCCTTTCTAAGCTTCCATCCCGCATATATCTTTTATGACTTCTCCCGCAAGGATTAACCCGGCCACAGAAGGCACGAAAGCTACGCTTCCCGGAATATCCCGCCTTTCCGTGCATTTATGGGCTGCTCCGGGAGGACAGATACACTGAGTCCTGCAGCTGATCGCCATATCTTCTATTGGCCGTACGGGCTTTTCCTTGGAATAAACTACTTTCAGCCGTCCGATTCCTCTTTTTTTCAGTTCCCGTCTCATTACTTTGGCAAGGGGACACATGGATGTATGATAGATATCATCCACCTCGAATTTCGTCGCATCCAGTTTGTTCCCTGCTCCCATACAGCTTATAATCGGAATCCCCGACTCGTTGGCACGAACCACAAGGTCAAGCTTGGCCGTCACGGTATCCACCGCGTCGATTACGTACGAATAAGACGTGAAATCGAAGTCACCGGCATTCTCCGGAAGATAAAAACATTTATGTACATTTACTTCCGCCTTCGGATTGATTTCCAATATGCGCGCCTTCATCACGTCCACCTTATATTGTCCTACCGTCTTATAGGTTGCAATAAGCTGTCTGTTCAGGTTGGTAAGACAAACCTTGTCATCATCAATTAAGTCGAAGCTCTTTATGCCGCTTCGAACCAGGGCCTCCACTGCAAAGCCTCCGACTCCTCCAATACCGAATATGGCAACCCTGGCATTTTGCAGCTTATTCATCGCCTCTTCGCCCAATAATAATTGTGTTCTTGAAAATTGATTTAACATTCTATTTATCTACTTTCTATATTGTCATTATATTCTTAGTCGGCTTTAAGATTAAAACATAGCCCCACGCTTTGTCAAGTAGATATTAAATGAGCGAAAGCAGATATACTGCTTTCGCTCACTTTTATGTGATGTGCCAGGTGTGTTTTACATTGCACATCTATCATATTTACTTTTTCTGGGATATGTAGGATTCAATCGCCTCCGTTATTTCATCAGGGCTCAAGCCCGACGTATTAAGTAGGTCGCTCAGGCTTTCCAAATCCTTCAGCTTCTTTTCATTATACAAGGCTTCTAACTCACTTTGCTCGGACTTGATTCTTGTCTGTAAACTCGATATTAATGCTTCTTTTTCCGCAATTCTATCCTCCAGCGGTTTTTTCGGTCTCCCTGCCATATTCTACCTCCAATAATAAATTCAATTATTATATAATATATGGACAGGTTCGAGAAAATATACATATGCAATCAACCTTACATCTGCTATTTATTTTTTTTGTGCCGTTTTTTGGAGACATACATATTTTCATCAGCCAAATCAATCAGTTCTTCCGCCGTCAATCCGGAATCCGGCATTGTCATTACACCAAGTGATGCTTTAATCGTAATTTCAGTATCCTGTACAGAAAATACTTCGTTGCTAAAATTATTCTCAATCTGTTCAGAAATACGAAGTGCGGCTTCCTTGTCGGCATTATTCAGACATACTACAAACTCATCTCCTCCGTAGCGGGCTACCCAATCCGTTTCGGTCCGGATACTTCCCTGAATTAATTTCGATGCCCTCTCCAAAAGTTTGTCACCGGCCGCATGACCTAACGTATCATTTACCGTTTTCATATTATCAATATCGATAAAAATCAAAGACAATGGCCTTTGTCTGGTTACAGCATTTACAATGTCTGCGGGCAGACGTTCGTCCAGAAATCTACGGTTGTAAAGGGATGTCAATTCATCGCGGATTATCATGTTGCTTATGTCCTGAATGGCATTAAAAAATATTTCCCCCTTGTTATAGTCACCCGAGCCAATCATCATAGTGTCTGTCGCATTTTTTAAAAGTTCCAAAACTACAGGCTCCTGATCAGAATCTATCGGTAAAGCCGTAACCAGCATAACCGCTTCGGGACTGTGCTCCAATTTTATAAAACTCTTCTGTTCACGGTATGCTCTCATTGAAACGCAGTTTTCACAAATCTGCCCGTTCCCCCAGTAATCATAACAAGCTTCACATGTATGCTCTGTGCCGTTACTGCGATAATCTATCACTCTTTTATGGATTGGATCTACAAGCCGAACCACATCATACATCTTATGAAAAAAATCCAGATTTTTCTGTAATTTATTTAAAGTTATCTTTTCAATCATATATAATATTATCTCCTAAAGACATATTATAATAAAGTCCTACCATATACAATACCATTCTATCGGCATGTAATCAATCTTTCATTCTTGCCTGTTCTACCAGACCACCGCATACACGACTTAGTGGTTCGGCATTAAACCCATCTGGCCTAGCATAATAAACTCCCTCTGACTCTATAATCTTAACATTAGAAACTTCATTCCATATATCTTTATAAACTTTTCTGTATCAATTTGATTTCCATCTCTGTCTAAAAATAATTCAATCAGCATTCTTTTAACCCCTTCATCTTCATAAAACACCATTTATTTATTCTAAATATAATGCCCATTTTATCTCTATATTTATCATCGTAAAATACACTTTAGTATTAATCAAGAAATTATATCTAACTTCATAATAATTTCACCATCTTCAATTTCTCCTGTTTCTATAAAACCCATACTTTCGTATAAATGCTTTCCAACAATATTATCAGGAACATAATCTAAAGATACATAGTCAAACTTACCAGTTTCTTTGATTAACTTAAGAGCGTACGCCAAAGCTTTTCTGCCATACCCCTTACCTTGTTGATTACTAGCTATCATAAATCGCCATATGCCACATTCTCGCTCTTTTTCATTCCAATCAAACATCATAAATCCTATGATGTCTTCATCGTTATATATGGCATACGGTTTTGCTTCCTCAGGATAAAGCCAAGCCTGCGCTAACGAATATACATTAGAGGCTACATACTTACTTTGTTCTTCATTTACTTTCATCCCCACGACTATTCTAAAATTATTTTCGTTTATTTCTTTTAATGATACCATATGGGAGTCCCTTCCGTTCATTTATTTGAATTCATAAATATAACATATTAACAATAATATTTGCACGAAATCATATCTGGAGGTATTTATGGGATACTAGGTTCAATCAATATTTTTACATTAATACAACCCTTCTTTCAAAGGAGTATAACCTTCCGAATATAGTCTTATGAACATACCATCGATTGACAAGGTCTTACACGCCCTGAACCATGAGATTTGCTTGATTTTCTGCGTTATCTTCAATCGGCGTACGTCCAGTACGCCTCAATCATCCGCCTTGAAAACCAAGCAAATCTCTATGGTCAGGGTCGAAGAGTCGGAAAGGGACAAATTTTCGTCCCTGCAAGGCACTTGACCGACGCGTACTGGACGT
>JAEWPN010000055.1 GCA_023399455.1 Bacillota bacterium | reverse complement strand
CGTATATCCTGTCGAAAAATAACGAACGAATCGGGCTTCAAACATATTGAGTGTTTGAAGCCTGTTTTATCATTCAGAGGTGGAATACAATGTTTGCAGATAGAGCAAAAATATATATAAAGAGCGGAAAGGGCGGAGATGGACACGTTTCCTTTCGAAGAGAAAAATATGTTCCTAACGGAGGGCCGGACGGCGGAGACGGTGGAGACGGCGGAAGTGTAATCTTCGAGGTGGATGAAGGTCTTAATACCCTTACCGATTTCAGGCACATTCGCAAATACAGCGCCGAAAACGGCGAAGAAGGCGGAAAGAAAAACTGCCGTGGAAAAAATGGACAGGATATCATCATTAAGATTCCTCACGGCACTGTCATCAAGGAAGCCCAGAGCGGAAAAGTCATCACGGATATGTCTGGAGACAATAGACGTATCGTCCTATTAAAAGGGGGACGGGGCGGAAACGGAAATCAGCATTATGCTACCAGCACGATGCAGGTTCCTAAGTATGCGCAGCCTGGACAGGCTGCTTTGGAATTAGAACTGCAGTTAGAGCTGAAGGTCATTGCAGATGTGGGGCTTGTAGGATTTCCCAACGTAGGAAAATCCACCTTTTTAGCGAGAGTGACAAATGCCCGGCCGAAGATTGCCAACTATCATTTTACTACGTTAAATCCCAATCTGGGTGTCGTGGATCTTGAGGATGCGAAGGGCTTTGTCATCGCCGATATTCCGGGACTCATAGAAGGAGCCTCCGAGGGAATAGGGTTGGGGCATGAATTTCTCCGTCACATCGAAAGAACCAAGCTTATTATTCATATCGTTGATGCCGCATCTACCGAGGGCAGAGATCCGGTAGCCGATATTTATGCTATCGACAAGGAATTGGACGCCTACAATCCTGAAATCGCCAAGCGTCCGCAGGTCATCGCCGCTAACAAAATAGATATGCTTTACGATGAGGATGCCTTAGATAAGATTAAGAATGAATTCGAGCCCAAGGGTATAAAGGTATTTCCTATTTCCGCCATAAGCGGAGAAGGTGTAAGAGAACTCTTATACTATGTGAATAATCTCCTCACTCAAATGGACGATAAGCCTGTGGTTTTCGAGCAGGAATATTTCCCCGAGTTCCAGACGACTTCCGGAAACGACCCATATACGGTGATTTATGATGAGGATGCGGATGAATATGTAGTAGAAGGTCCCCGTATCGAGAAAATGTTAGGTTATACCAACCTGGAATCCGAAAAAGGTTTTACCTTCTTCCAGAATTTCTTAAAGGAAAATGGAATTCTTGAAGAGTTAGAAACGCTTGGCATTAAAGAAGGCGATACCGTCCGCATGTATGGACTTTCCTTCGATTATTACAAATAGATTAGGAGAAATTTATTATGACAAGCAAACAAAGAAGCTATTTGAAAAGCCTTGCGAGCAATATCGACCCTATATTTCAAATCGGCAAGTCCGGCTTGTCGCCCGAGGTAACGGAGGCGGTAGCGGAAGCCTTCAATACGAGAGAGCTTATTAAGGTTGCCGTATTGAAAAACTGCATGGATGAACCGAAGTCACTTGCCGAGGTTCTTGCAGAACGTACCAAGTCTCAAGTGGTCCAGGTGATCGGCAAGAAAATAGTACTATATAAAGAAAGCAAAGAGCACAAAAAAATTATTCTGCCTTCATGACTTAACGTATGAAAGGAGATGCTGTTTTTATGAAAAACCGCACAAAAAGAACCGGAATTATGGGGGGCACCTTCAATCCTATCCATATAGGCCATCTATTGCTTGCCGAAACAGCAAAGGAAGAGCTCGGGCTTAACGAAGTACTCTTTATACCGAGCGGATGCTCTTATATGAAAGAAGAAACGGATGTAGCGGATAAGCGGATGCGCCTTGATATGACAAGGCTTGCCATTGAGGACAACCCCTTCTTTAGGTTGTCTGCTATAGAGGTGGAGAGGGAAGGGAATACCTACACCTATGAAACCCTCCTTCTTTTACGGAAAGAGGAGCCGGATACCGAGTTTTATTTCATAGTGGGAGCGGACAGCCTGTTTCACATAGAAAACTGGAGAGAACCTCAGATCATTTTCGGAAGCTGCACGATACTTGCAGCAATACGGGATGATAAGGGCCGTCAGGAGCTTACGGAGCAAATCGAGTACCTGACGAAGAAATATGCCGCCTGCATCCTTCCTCTTCCAATGAAGGAAATTCCCATTTCCTCTACCGATATTCGCTGCAGGAGGAAAGAAAAGCGCTCTGTCCGTTATCTGGTTCCTGATAAAGTGATTGCTTACATGGATGAGAATCGTTTATACTATAAATAAAATAGAGGAAAATCCACCTAAGACAATGGAGGTTGAAATGGATGCGATCTAAGTCTTCCAATATAAAGAAAATTCGAAGAGCCATGGAAAGAACCTTGGATGATAAGCGCTTCGAGCACACCTTAGGAGTCGCCTATACGGCGGCGGCCTTAGCTATGCGCTACGACGCCGACATAATAAAGGCACAGACGGCTGGAATGCTTCACGACTGTGCAAAATGTTTAAGCAATGAAAAGAGACTGTCTATATGCGAAAAGCATAATATCAGTGTAAACGATATCGAGAGGAACAATCCTTTTTTGCTGCATGCGAAGGTAGGAAGCTATATCGCTATGCAGAAATATAATATTCGCGATACGGATACGATAAACGCCATTTTAAACCACACTACCGGACGGCCTGACATGTCTCTTTTGGAAAAGATTGTGTATGTATCCGATTATATCGAGCCGGGCAGAAAGCAAGCTCCTAATCTGTCGGAAATCAGAAGGCTGGCATTTGTCGATTTGGACGAGGCGCTGCTTCGTATTTTGGGAGATACCCTCATTTATTTAAATACCATTGACGGAGAAATCGACCCGATGACACAGAAGACTTATGACTTTTATAAAAATCGGGCAGAAATGAATAAAAAGGAAGGAAATCTGAATGAATAAAGAAGAATCCAAGAAAATGACAAAACTCGCCATCGAGGCGTTAGAGGATAAAAAAGCGGAAGATATCCGCGTCATCGATATCAGTGAGGTATCTATCATCGCCGATTATTTCATCATCGCGAGCGGTACAAACAGAAGCCAGATACAAGCTCTTTCCGACAACGTAGAGGAAAAGCTTAGCAGAGCAGGACTTAACCTTAAGCAAATAGAAGGATACGATACCGCTAACTGGGTACTGCTTGATTTCGGCGACATCATCGTGCATGTTTTCGATAAGGAAAACCGCCTTTTTTACGACTTAGAGCGTATTTGGCGCGATGGAAAGCGGATAAGCTTATCAGAAGTGACGGAAAGCTGAGAATTATAAATAAGGATTGAACAACAATGAAAAGATTCATAGGAGATAAAAAGTTTTACATGATGGTATTGGCAATCGCCATACCTATTATGATTCAGAACGGAATTACAAACTTTGTCAGTATGCTTGACAATATTATGGTCGGGCGAATAGGGACGGAACAAATGTCCGGCGTGGCAATAGTCAATCAGCTCATATTCGTATTCAATATCTGCATCTTCGGAGGCGTCTCCGGTGCAGGTATTTTTACGGCCCAATTTTTCGGAAGCGGCGATCATAAAGGGGTGCGGGATACCTTCCGCATAAAGATTCTGATCAGTTTAGGAATAACAGTTATAGGTCTTGCCGTATTTTCACTTTACGGTGAGCGCTTAATTGGTCTCTATCTGCATGAGACAAATGATTCCGGGGCCGTTAACGCCACGCTAATATATGCGAAGCAGTATTTGCGCATTATGATGTTGGAAATAGTGCCTTTCGCCTTCGTTCAGGCATATGCTTCCACTCTGCGCGAAACAGGAGAAACGGTTATTCCGATGAAAGCAGGTATTGCTGCAGTGTTTGTCAATCTCATTTTGAATTACATATTGATTTATGGTAAATTCGGGGTGCCTGCTCTGGGAGTGGAGGGCGCCGCAATCGCCACCACCATTGCACGCTTTGTGGAATTCGGAATCATTGCCGGTTGGACGTATAAGCACCGAGAAATGTACCAGTTTATCAAGGGTGCATACCGAAGCTTCCATATACCTGCACAGCTTATAGGAAAAGTTGCTGTATTTGGAACGCCTCTTATGGTCAACGAGATTCTCTGGGCCAGCGGCCAGGCGATGCTTACTCAATGCTATTCGGTACGGGGGCTTTCCGTGGTAGCGGCATTTAATATTTCCTCTACCATATCCAATGTGTTCAATGTGGTATTCATTGCCATGGGAAGTTCTGTAGGCATCATTGTCGGACAGTTGCTGGGGGCCGGCAAGATGGAAGAAGCGAAGGATACGGACAGAAAACTCATAT
>JAEWPN010000037.1 GCA_023399455.1 Bacillota bacterium | reverse complement strand
GCATATTTACAATAGGCGGACCAGCACTTCCATGCGAGTCCGCCATAATATATATTTATCGTTACTATTCAGCCTTTTTACATCGAGAGCGCCCTGCTCACCTCATATTGGTAATCCGGTATTCCCTTCTGCATCGCAAGCGCCTCTTCGATATCAAAATCTTGAAATTCGCCCTTCTGATAGCCTACCACGCGGTTGGTCTTACCCTCACAGAGAATATCCGCCGCATAGGAACCCATAATAGACGCATAAAAACGGTCTTTACAGGTAGGACTTCCGCCTCTTTGCATGTAGCCTAAAATAGTCGCTCTGGTCTCTATACCGGTAGCCGCCTCTATTCTTCTCGCCATGGAGGTAGAATGACCGATTCCCTCCGCATTGATAATGATATGATGGGTCTTTCCGCGTTTTCTGTTATTGATAATATTGTTAATGATTCTCTGCTCATTGTAATCGTACTTCTCAGGAAGAAGAATATCCTCCGCACCGTTAGCCACACCGCACCAAAGAGCGATATAGCCTGCGTTTCTGCCCATTACTTCAATAATGCTGCAGCGTTCATGAGAAGAAGACGTATCGCGCACCTTATCGATAGCCTGCATCGCTGTATTCACCGCGGTATCGAAGCCAATCGTATAGTCCGTACAGGTGATATCCAAGTCAATCGTTCCCGGAATTCCAATGGTGTTGATTCCTCTTCTGGCCAAATCCTGCGCACCGCGGTACGAGCCGTCACCGCCTATGACCACAAGACCGTCTATACCGTGCTTCCTGCAGATCTGCGCACCTTTCTCCTGTCCTTCCTCCGTCTTAAATTCTGCACAGCGTGCTGTTCCGAGGATCGTCCCTCCCCTTTGTATGATATCCGAGACGCTGTTTCTCTCCAAATCTATAATCTCTTCATTCAAAAGTCCTTGATAACCTTTTTTTATCCCTTTTACCTTTACCCCGTTGGCTATCGACTTTCTTACTACGGCGCGAATCGCCGCATTCATTCCCGGCGCATCTCCTCCGCTCGTCAATATTCCAACCGTTTTTATCTCTTTTGCCATTTTCACACCTCTTCCATCCGTTTACCCGGATGCTTTGATAGATAATTAACTTACTACATTCTACCTTGTTTCGGAACCGTTTTCAATATATTTTCTTCGTGTTTTTAACCCTATACAAAATTACGTCACTTTTATGTTGTCTTTACCATACAAAATCTCCAGTTTTTCCACCAGCGCTCTATCCGCATTCACACTTTTGTTTGGAGGCAGGTTTTTTACCGCTTTCGGATTTTCCACGTAAATACATACCGCATCCCTGCCGTCGGAAGCCGCCAGAATATCCAGAAGTTCCTGCTCCGCCTGATCATAAGCTTCTTTGGTGGAAAACTTGATCCAAAGTTTTTTCGTTATTTCGTCGAAACCGGTAATTCTCTCGCAAATCAGCTTACCGTCCTTATCTTCCTCTACGGAAACCCTTCCTTTGATAAAGACCTTATTGTCCTCTATGAGCTTATCCATATTCTTCTCATAATCCTTGGGGAATACGATCACCTCTACCGTTCCTACCAGATCCTCCACCTGCAGAAATGCCATCACCTTATCATTTTTTGTATATTTTATTTTTTTATCCGCTATGATACCGCCGATGGTGACGGACTCCCCGTCCTTGGCCTCGGTCTCTCCGCTTTCCTCATCCAGAAGAAAATCCGCCGTAGTATTGGTCGTATTTTTCTTCCATACCTCTTCGTATTCCTCCATAGGATGTCCGCTGACGTAGATACCCAGCACTTCTTTTTCGAAGGCAAGGCGCATTTCTTTGGAATATTCTCCGACATCGGGCATTTTTATTTCGTAATCCTCTTTTTCCTCTTCAGACACGATGTCGAAGAGGGAAATCTGTCCCGCCATATTGTTCTTCTTGTCCTGATGCAAACGGTCCATGACCTGCACGTATACGTTCATAAACTGCTTTCTCGTGCCGTCCAGGTCGTCCAGGGCTCCCGACTTAATAAAATTTTCCACGGTTCGCTTGTTCATATCCTTATCAGCCATACGGACGATAAAGTCATTTAGGTTCGTGTAGGGTCCACGCTCCTCTCTTTCCCTCACCACCGCATCGATGACCGGACGCCCTACGCCCTTGATTGCCGTAAGCGCATACCGTATTGAGCCGCCGCTTACGGAGAATCCGGCTTCTCCCGCATTGATATCGGGGGGCAGAATGGCAATTCCCATACTCCTGCAGGTCATGATATATTCCGAAACCTTACTGGAAAAATCTATGACGGAGGTAAGAAGAGCCGCCATAAATTCCACGGGATAATAATATTTTAAATAAGCTGTCTGGTAAGAAACCACCGCATAACAAGCCGCATGAGACTTATTAAAGGCATACTTGGCGAAGTCCATCATATCCCCATATATTTTGCTCGCCGTCTTTTCGTCTATGCCGTTGGCCACACAGCCCGGAACGCCCTCCTCTTCGTTTCCGTAGATGAAGTTACTGCGCTCCTTTTCCATTACGGACTGCTTCTTCTTGCTCATGGCACGCCTTACCAAATCACTTCTGCCAAGAGTATAACCACCCAGATCCCGCACGATCTGCATAACCTGCTCCTGATAGACGATACAACCGTAAGTAGGCTTTAGAATAGGCTCTAGCTGAGGGCAGGAATAGGTAATGGCATGATGGTTATTCTTTCCTTGTACATACTTGGGAATAAAATCCATAGGGCCGGGACGATACAATGAGATTCCCGCTATGATGTCCTCCAGGTTCTGGGGCTTCAACTCTTTCATAAAGCTCTTCATGCCGCCGCTTTCCAACTGGAATATTCCGTCTGTGCGTCCGGTTCCGATGGAGGAAAGTACCGCTTTATCATCGTAATCGATTTCGTTCATATCCAGCTTGATGCCGTGCCCCTTTTCGATCAGGCGGATCGCATTCTGGATGACCGTAAGCGTACGCAGTCCGAGGAAGTCCATTTTCAGCAGTCCCAGCTCCTCGATGGTGGTCATAGGAAACTGGGTAGTGATGGAGCCGTCGCTTCCTCTGGAAAGGGGTACGAATTCCTCTGCAGGCATGCTGCAGATAACCACTCCGGCCGCGTGCATGGAGGTATGTCTGGGCAGACCCTCCAGACGCTTGCACATATCGATGAGATAGTGCACCTGTTCATCCTGCTCGTAAAGCTTTCTGAATTCCGGATTGATACTAAGCGCTCTGTCAATCGTAATATTCAACTCATTGGGTATCATTTTGGCAATGGTATCCACATAGGCATAAGGCAGGTCCATGACCCTTCCCACGTCGCGGATAACACCCTTCGCCGCCATAGTACCGAAGGTGACGATCTGCACCACCTTGTCCGTACCGTATTTACGTCCCACGTAATCGATGACCTCCTGCCTTCTTTCGAAGCAGAAATCGATATCGATATCCGGCATGGATATTCTCTCCGGATTCAGGAAACGTTCGAACAGCAGGTTATATTTTATCGGGTCGATGTCCGTAATCTTCAGGCAGTAAGCCACGATGCTTCCTGCTGCCGAACCTCGTCCCGGGCCGACTATGATGTCGTTCATTTTGGCATAGTTTATGAAATCCCATACGATAAGGAAGTAATCCACATATCCCATGGAGCGGATAACGCCCAGCTCGTAATCCAAGCGTTCCTTAAGCTCTTCGCTCACCTCTCCGTATCGCTCGTACAGGCCGTCATAACATAATTTATTCAAATAGGTAAAGGAGTCATAGCCCTCAGGAACTTCAAAATGAGGTAGCTTGGTCACTCCGAACTCGATATCCACATGGCAGCGGTCCGCGATTCTCTGGGTATTCTCCACCGCCTCCCACGCATAGGGGAACAACCCCTTCATTTCTTCTTCGCTCTTTACGTAATATTGTCCGCCCTCGTAGCGCATGCGGTCTTCATCGGCAAGCTTCTTGGCGGTCTGTATACACAACAAAATATCGTGGGGCTTCTCATCCTCCGCATAGGTATAATGCACGTCGTTGGTGGCGACGAGAGGGATATCCAGTTCCTTGCTCATTTGTAAAAGAGCCGCGTTTACCGTCTTCTGCTCCGGGATTCCGTGGTCCTGTAATTCCAGAAAATAATTGCCCTTTCCAAAGCAATCTTCGTACTTGCGGGCCGCTTTTTTGGCCTCCTCCGGCAGTCCCTTGGATATATTTCTCTGCACCTCGCCGGCAAGGCAGGCAGAAAGGGCTATGATTCCTTCATGAAATTCCCTGAGCACCTCCATATCTACGCGAGGTCTGTAGTAATAACCTTCGGTAAATCCGCGGCTGACAATTTTCATGAGGTTGGCGTAGCCTGTGTTGTTTTCTGCAAGGAGTACGAGATGGTAGTATCTGTCTTCACCGCCTGTAATCTCTTTATCGAAACGGGAATTAGGCGCTACATATACTTCGCAGCCCAGAACGGGATTGATTCCTGCGGCCTTCGCTTCTTTATAAAAATCGATGACACCATACATAACTCCGTGGTCGGTGATTGCGGCACTGTCCATGCCGAGTTCCTTGACCCGTTTTACGTATTCTTTTATTTTATTGGAACCGTCCAAAAGGCTGTATTCTGTGTGGACATGTAAATGGGTGAATGCCATGTGGGATGCTCCTTATGTCTCGGGTTTTCTGTGACCTTCGCTCACAAAAAACACCTCGTAGTGTTGATGGTTGAATAGTAATCCTTAGTTCTTTATACATAGTTATTGTATCATAAATACCATGAGGGAGCACCTAAAAATAAAAGAAAAAAGACGAGTTGCTTTGGTTACTGTGAACGGAGTGAACAGTAACTTGCATTGATTTCAGATACACAAGGCCTGACGGGGGTATTTATAATTTCCCAATCCATCATCCAAATAATTTGTGGACGATGGGCTTTCCCAACTTTTCCTGTTTCAGATGTTTTAATATAGATTATTCTACGGTTACTACTTTTGCCAGATTTCTCGGTTTGTCTACGTCCAGGCCTTTATCCAAAGAGACATAGTAGGCAAGAAGCTGGAGGGCTGCCGAGGCGGGCATTACCATGAATTCATCACGCATGGCAGGGAGCTTGAAGATGCCTGCCCATGAGGTTCCTTTATCAAGAGTGTAGGTTTCTTTCATGAGGAGAATGACTTCTGCTCCTCTGGATTGAACTTCTCTGATATTGGAAAACTCTTTGGACTGAACTTTATCCTGCGTCACTACGGCGACTACCGGCGTGTCCTCGGTGATCAGGGCAATGGTGCCATGTTTGAGCTCTCCCGACGCGTAGGCTTCCGAGTGAATATAAGATACTTCTTTTAGCTTCAGGGATCCTTCCAAAAGGATAGAATGATCCAGTCCCCTTCCTATCATGAATACGTCCTTGGCATTTAGAATGCCCCTTGCGATATAGTGAATTTCTTCCCGTCTGTCCAGCACCTGCGCTACGACCTGCGGCACACGAAGAAGCTCCCTTGCGAACTCTCTGGCCCTGCCGGCATCGTAGATTCCTCGTACATAGGCCATGCGTCCTGTGAGCAGATAGAGGACAGCCAGCTGTGTCGTGTACGCTTTGGTGCTTGCCACTGCGATTTCGGGGCCGGCATTAGTGTATATGACGTACTCGCTTTCACGGGCGATGGATGCGCCTCTTACGTTTACAATGGACAGTGTCTTTGCGCCGTTCCTCTTGGCGTATTTCAGTGCCTCAAGAGTATCGATAGTCTCTCCCGATTGGGATATGGCTATTACCAGCGTTTTTTCATCCACAATGGTATCTGTGTACATGAATTCGCTGGCAAGCTCCACATCAATGTGGATCCGAACGAGAGACTGCAGCAGTGCTTTTCCTACCAGGCCCGCGTGCATTGCCGTTCCGCAGGCGACTACGCAGACACGGTCGCAGTCTTTGAGCAAGCTGTCCGGGATTTCATCCTCCGCGAAGTCCGGAATGCCGTCTTTGATTCTTGGCTCGATAGTTTCTGCGATTACCTCCGGCTGCTCCATGATTTCTTTTTCCATATAAAAGGGATAGCCGCCTTTACTGCTGCGGTTGGTGTCCCAGCTTATCGTCAGCCATTCCGGCAAGACAGGCTCTCCTGACATATCGCAGAGCTCTGCACCGTCCGCTTTCATCGTCAGTATGTGGCCTTCAGGCAACACAAAATAATCCTTAGAGTACTGCCCCAAGACTGTTACATCAGAAGCCAGCATGGTACCGCTTTCCGTTTTAGCGACTACGATGGGACTCACATTTCTGACCGCAAAAACAAAACCCGGCATATCCTCGAAAATGATTCCGAGCGCAAAGGTTCCTTTGAGCTTCAGAACTGTTTTCTGAATGGCCGAATATGGGTCTCCTGTATAAAAATGGGAAAGTACTGCCGCTACTACCTCGCTGTCCGTCTGAGAATGAAGCTTGTCGCATAAATCGTATTTTCTGATCAGATCGCGGTAATTTTCAATAATACCGTTATGAATTACCGTTACCTTTTCATATTTGTGGGGGTGCGCATTCTCGTCGCTCACTCCGCCGTGGGTGGCCCATCTGGTATGGCCGATACCGCAGTTGCCCTCTATCGTCTCATTTTCACACAGATTTCTTAAATCTTTTACTCTTCCCGCACATTTATAAATCCGTGTCTGCTCCGATCCGCTTTCGCATATTGCGATACCCGCACTGTCGTAGCCTCTGTATTCCAACGTTTCCAAGGCATCGAGCATAATATCCTTCGCCGCATTTTTACCTGTATATCCAATAATTCCACACATAAATTTTCCTCATCTTTCATTCATAATTCTTATTTTTAATGATAAACCAATAAGTCCTCCGTTATACCGTCTTTGTTTTGCAGTTACCTGCATATTTGCCGGTATATCTCGCACCGGAGGAGTACGGGAAGGTATCCGCCGAATTTTCGATAACCTTCCTCCCTCGTTAACCTGCCTTTTCGCTCAGGGCAGGTACATGGCGCTAGATGGGAAAATATGGGAAATTATTCTACCGATACACATCAGGTTTTGTGTATCTGAAATGAATGCAATCGTCTATTCAATTTTCAAGGTACTGATTACTTGTGGCATTATATCATACTTCTTTTTTTCTGTAAACTTT